>JBAXRL010000422.1:0-3399 GCA_037131205.1 Actinomycetes bacterium
GCCCTACAAGCAGCACGCCGTGGTCGGTCTGGCCTACGACGCCTGGAACGCCCTGGGGCTTTGCGACCGCTGCGAGCCCATCTGGGGCTGAGGGGCCTTCCCCGTCGGGACCCTCTGGCAGGGCCCCGCCCTCTCCCGTCGCGGCGCACGTCGGCGGGCCCATCGTGGACATTCTGGCGCGAAGAGCCCCATCAAGGCGGCAGAATGTTCTCTATTTGTCTTGACTTATCGAACATTTCGCTGAATACTCGCGCAGTCCGACATCATCGGTGGAAGGAAGCCGTGGACTCTCTCGATCGTGACGTTCTGCTGGCCCTGCAGGCCGATGGACGCATGTCCAATCTCGCCCTGGCGCGGTCGCTGGACCTTTCCCCCTCGGCGATGCTGGGCCGCGTGCGGCGCCTCGAGCGCAGCGGCGCCATCCGCGGGTACCGCGCGATCATCGACCCCGCGGTGCTGGGGATCAGCGTGCGCGCCTTCGTCGTTGCCCGGCTCAGGGAGCACAGCGAGCGCTCCATCATGGAGTTCGAGAAGGGCATCCAGAACGTGCCCGGCGTGCGCGCCTGCTACCACGTCACCGGCCAGTTCGACATGGTCGTGGAGCTGGCCCTGCGCGACCTCGACCACCTCGGCCAGTTGATCAGGGTCGACATCGCGCGCATCCCCGGCGTCATGAACCTCGAGACCATGCTGATCATGGCAGAACCGGTCGCCGACGAAGGTTGGCCGATCGCCCCCGAAGCTTAGATACCCGTCGGCGCCGCAGTCGCGGGCCGCCCCACGCCCATTGCCCTCAGGAGGCACACCATGCCCGCAAAGAAAGGCGTTCTCGAACTTCACGAGATGAAGCGCGCCGGCGAGAAGATCGCCTGGCTCACCGCCTACGACTACCCTACGGCCACCTTCGAGGAGGCTGCCGGCATCGACATGATCCTCGTCGGCGACTCGCTGGGCATGTGCGTCTACGGCTACCCGGGCACGGTGCCCGTGACCATGGACCAGTGCATCGTGCACTCCGAGGCCGTGCGCAGAGGCGCGCCCCGCACCTTCGTCGTCGGCGACATGCCCTTCATGAGCTACCAGGTCTCCGACGAGGAAGCGGTGCGGAGCGCCGGCCGCTTCCTCAAGGAAGCCGGCGTCGACGCCGTCAAGCTCGAAGGCGGCGTCAGTGTGATCACCCGCGTCAAGGCGATCCTTTCCGCCGGCGTCGTGGTCTGCGGCCACATCGGCCTCACCCCGCAGAGTTCGGGGCAGCTCGGCGGCCACAAGGCCCAGGGCCGCACGCTTGAGAGCGCCAGGCTCGTCGTCGAGGACGCCCGCGCCCTCTGCGAGGCGGGCGTCCAGCTGCTGCTCGTCGAGGCCGTGCCCCCCGAGGTCGCGGCTTTCATCGCCGCCGAGCTGCCGATCCCCGTGCTCGGCATCGGCGCCGGCGGCGAGGTCGATGGGCAGCTGCTCATCGTCTCCGACGTGCTCGGCACGTTCCAGGCCTTCACCCCCAGGTTCGTGAAGAAGTACGCCGACCTCGCCGGGGTCTCCACGGCGGCGCTCACGGAGTACGTCAAGGACGTGCGCGCTTCGGCCTTCCCCGAGGAGGAGCACTGCTACCACATGCTGGACGGCGAGCACGAGAAGTTCGCCGCGTATACCAAAGAATGAACCGCGGCGCCCCGACAGCCGATCTCGCCGTCGCGCAGCGCGTCGCGCGGCTGGGCACCGAGACGGTCTTCGCCGTCTCGGCAGAGGCCGCGGCGCTGGCCGCCCAGGGCAGGACGATCTACCCCTTCCACCTCGGCGACCTCAACCTCGCGACGCCCGAGAACATCGTCCAGGCGTCGCTGCAGGCGATTCGTGAGGGCAAGACCACCTACTGCCCGAATGCCGGCATCCCGCAGCTGCGCGAGGCCCTTGCCGCGGACGTCGGCGGCGCCCGCGGCCTCGCCTACGCCGCCGAGAACGTCTCCGTGCAGCCCGGCGGCAAGCCGGTGATCGCCAAGTTCCTGCTCACGCTCATGGACCCCGGCGACGAAGTGCTCTACCCCAACCCGGGCTTCCCCATCTACGGCTCCATGATCGAGTTCCTCGGCGGCGTCGCCGTGCCCTACACCTACCTCGAAGAGGCGAACGGCTTCCGCCTCGACCTCGAGGGCATCGCGCGGGCGATCACTCCGCGCACGCGCCTCCTCATCCTCAACGACCTGCACAACCCCACGGCCGCCGAGTGTACCCCCGAGGAGCTCGAGCGGCTCGCGGAGCTCGTCCGCGAGCACGACCTCCTCGTGCTCGCCGACGAGGCCTACTTCGACGTGCGCTTCGAAGGCGCCAGCCGCTCGCTGGTCTCGCTGCCCGGCATGCAGGAGCGCTGCGTCATCCTCTATACCTTCTCCAAGAAGTACGCGATGACGGGCTGGCGCCTGGGCGCCGCCATCGGCCCCAAGCCCATCATCGACATCATCACGACGCTCAACGTCAACATCGAGTCGTGCCCCAACCACTTCGTGCAGTACGGCGCCGTGGCGGCGCTCACCGGCGACCAGAGCGGCCCCCGCGAGATGATGGCGACCCTCAGGGGCCGCCGCGACGCCGCCCTCGAGATCCTCAATGCAACGCCGGGCATCCGCTGCCTGACGCCCGAGACGACGTTCTATCTGTATCCCAACGTCACGGGCGCGGTGAAGCAGACGGGCTGCGCCGATCACGAGAGCTTCCGCCGCCTCGTGCTCGACCACACCGGCGTGTCGTTCTGTACGCGGCTCCACTTTGGCCACGCCCTTGAGGGCGAGGACCAGTACTACCTGCGCCTCGCCTACTCGGGCGTCGGCGCCGCGCAGATCCAGGAAGGCCTCGGCAAGCTCAAGGCGTTCATCGAGAGCTACAACTGATCTCTGGAGGAAACAAGACGATGAAAGACCTGCCCACCTCTGTGCTCAACAGCCGCTTGACGCTTCTCTCGGACGAGAAGTGCCAGATGATCTACGACGCCGCGCTCACGATCATCGCCGAGATCGGCATGACCGTGCCGCACGCCGAGGCCCGCGACATCCTCGTGAACGGCGCCGGCGCCGCGGTCGAGGCCAACGACGTCGTCAAGATCCCGCGCGATGCCGTCGCCGCAGCCCGGGACACCATCCCCGAGATGATCCACGTCTACGACCGTGACGGCGAGCTCGCCATGCAGCTCGGCGGCGCCAACTCGTACTTCGGGACGGGCTCCGACCTCATGAGCATCTACGACTTCGAGAGCAGAGAGCGGCGCCTCAGCGTGCTCGCCGACATCGGCCGCATGGCCCACCTCTGCGACGGCCTTCCCAACATCGACTTCATCATGTCGAGCGCTCACCCGCACGACGTCGAGGCCTACGCCTCCTACCTCGAGAGCTTCCGCGCCATGGTGAGCAACAC
>JBAXRL010000423.1:0-3399 GCA_037131205.1 Actinomycetes bacterium
CAGAGCGTGCCCCGGCTGATCCGCATCCTGCTCGTCGAGGGATCCCTCGACGAGCTGCGCCGGCTGGGCGATGTGCTGCGCGCCGCCGCGGACATGGCGGTCGTCGGTGAGGCGGCGACCGCCGCCGTGGCGCAGCGGCTGGCGGGCGCGCTGTCGCCGGACGCGATCGTCATCGGCGGCTTTCCTGGGCGGGGAAGCGTCGAGCTCGTCGCGTCGATCATGGAGACCGCCGCCGCGCCCATCATCGCCGTCGTTTCTTCGCCGGCGGCCACGGACGAATCGTCGCGCGCGCTGAAAGCCGGCGCCGTGGCGGTCGTGCCGCTGCCGCCGCGCGACGGTGACGAGCGGCGACAGATGGAGGCCCGATTCGTGAGTACCGTGCGCGCGATGGCGGAGGTCCGGGTCGTGAGCCGACGACCGGGCGGGGGGAGGGTCAAGGTCGCCGCGCCACCGCCGGTGGCGCGCGCCGGAGCGTTCGACGTCATCGCCATCGGCGCATCCGCCGGGGGGCCTCAGGCCATCTTCACCATCCTGTCGGGCCTTCCCGCGGACTTCCCCGCGCCGCTGCTGATCGTCCAGCACATGACGGTGGGGTTCCTGGGATCTCTGCTGGGCTGGCTCAACTGCGCGGGCGGCCCGCCCGTGCACGTGCCGGCGAGCGGCGAACCGCTGGCCGCGGGCATCGCGTACCTTGCGCCCGATGAGCGCCACCTGGGCGTCGATCGTCGCGGGCGCGTCGAACTGAGCACCTCCCCGCCCGAGCGCGGCCTCAGACCGGCGGTCTCGTACCTGTTCCGGTCGGTCCGCCAGGCCTACGGCGCCAGGTGCGTAGGCGTGCTCCTTTCCGGGATGGGTCGGGACGGCGCCGACGAGCTCAAGCTCATGCGGGACGCCGGCGGGGCGACCATCGCGCAGGACGAGGGATCCTGCGTCGTGTACGGCATGCCCAGGGAAGCGGTGGTCATCGGTGGGGCCACCTACGAGCTGGCCATCGAGAAGGTGGCCCCGACCCTGCTCGCCCTGACGGGGCGCGGGACGGCAGGCAGGAGAGGTGGTGAGCAGCGTGAGTGAGCAGGCCGCAACCGCGGAGAACCGGGCGATCCGGGTGGTCATCGCCGAGGACAGCCCCACCCAGGCGGTGTGGCTCGAGCACTCGCTGCTCAAGCGCGGATGCTCCGTGACTGTGGCCAGAGACGGAGAGGCGGCTCTCCGGGTCGTGCGCGCCGAGCCGCCTGATCTTCTCATCAGCGACGTCGTGATGCCGAAGATGGATGGCTACGGTCTTTGCCGCGCGATCAAGGCCGACCCGGCGACTGCGAACGTGCGGGTGGTGCTGGCGACCGCTCAGACGGACCCCGCCGACGTCTTGCGCGGCCTGGCCGCCGGGGCCGACGACTTTCTGACCAAGCCATACGGCGACGAGGATCTCGATCCGCGCCTCTTCCCCCGCAGACTCACGATCACCGCTTCCGGTGCGGTCACCCTGGACTACCGCGGGGAGGAGCATGTCGTCGGCGCGGATCCAGCGCGCGGCATCGGCTTCATGCTCTCCGCCATCGAAGAGGCGGACAAGCGGAACAAGCAGCTCGACCAGGCGAAGCGGGACATCCAGGAGGCGATGACAAGGGTCATCGATCTCGAGGCGGGGCTGCGCCGGCTCATGGAGGACAGCCCCCAGGCGATCTGCGTGGCCGCGCCCGATGGCGCCATGCGCTACGCGAATCATGCCGCGGAGGCGCTGCTCGACCAGCGTGCCACCGACGTTCGGGACCCTCAGTTCCCGTTCCCGCTGACGCCGGGATCGCACGAGATCACTCTCTCGCGACCCGACGGCTCGAGTCGGATCAGCGAGATGCACGTGACCACCACGACCTGGCAGGGCGAACCGTGCCTTGTGGCCTCCTTCTGGGACATCACGGAAAACGCCTTGCTGCGCGAGGAGCTTCGCTCGCTGTCCCTGACCGATGAGCTCACCGGACTCTACAACCGTCGCGGTTTCCGCTTTCTCGCCGAGGAGCAAGTGGGCCTGGCGCGGCGGCGAGGCGCGCGCGCCGGCGGTTTGGCGCTCCTGTACACGGACGTGGACGGCATGAAGACCATCAACGACGACCACGGGCACGAAGCGGGGGACGCGGCGCTGGTCGCGGTCGCCAGGTCGATGCGGTCGACCTGCCGGGAGACAGACATCGTCGCTCGCCTGGGAGGTGACGAGTTCGCCGCTCTGCTCGTGGACTACGAGCCCAGCGAAGAGAAGGCCGTACAGTCACGGCTCGACGAGGCCCTCCGCGCGGCGAACGCGGCGAACGGCGCACCGTATCGACTCTCGCTGAGCATCGGCGTGGCGCGAGTGCCGGCCGCGAGCGAGTGGACGATCGACGATTTGCTGCGCGCCGCCGACGAGCGGATGTACATCGTCAAGAAGGGACGCGCGCGCCGCGGCGCAAGCTGACGCAGGCGGCGCGCGGGACTCACGCCTCGCCGGTATACCCGCACACGCCCATGCGCGGTGAGTTGACCACCGGCAACAGCATGTCCTCGCCGCATGGGTGCTCCAGCGCGTGCGTCTCGCAGAAGAAGCCGCGGCCGTCCCAAGCGCATTCCACGCAGACCATGCTCGCCGGCCGGCCGCACACGTCGCAGGGCCACGTCGGAGCCTCGTTACGGGCGACCACGCGGACTCTCTTCAGGGGCGCCGCCTCGCAGACGCCGATGTGCCTGATGACCAGCTCGGTGCTGGAGCCGAAGTCGTACACGTAGCTCACGCGACTCCCGCTCAGACCCAGGATCTCGTCGATCGTCCTCGTCATGCCGACCCGCTGACACGAACCGAAGGAGAACTGGCTGAGGTGGTCGCAGCACTCGAGCCAGACGCGCCGCAGGAGGCCGTCCAGGGCTTTCAGCTTCGCGTCGGGACCGGCGGCGATGTCCAGCCAGTACATCGGCGCGCCGGCAGCCTGCGCCCTCACGAGCAACACCGGCGCGCGGGCGCCGCCGCTCGCGCCCCCCAGGCACTTGCGCACGTGCCGGCCCATCGCGGCCTTGCCCACCCGCGCCCCGCACAGCTCACAGACTCCGAACGAACCTTGTCTTGACATGTCGATTCCCTTCGCGATGCAGGATAAGGGCACGTTCAACCGCCGGCCGCGGCTCCGGCGGAGGCGAGTCGGGCAGCCCCACGCCAGGACCGACGGCCCCTGGAGTGTACAGGGCGGGGGTAGGGGCCGGCGGGCCGGCCGGCGCCTCGCACGGAATCGGCGTCAGTCCCGCCGTGCCGCCGTGCTACCATCGCGAGCGTGACCATCGACCTGGCAGGAGAGACCGTACGCGCCATCGGCGCGCGCCTTGGCGGCGGCCGAAGCGCAGGCGCCGCGGGCGCGTCTCGGAGGTAGGGCGCTCGTG
>JBAXRL010000424.1:0-3398 GCA_037131205.1 Actinomycetes bacterium
CAGAAGGAGCGATGTCCATGAAGATCCAGATCAAGGGTCGCAACGTCACCGTGACCGATGCCATGCAGGACTACGCCAACGAGAAGATCGAGCACGTCCACAAGCTCCTGCAGCAGCGCAAGATCGACGAGGTGACGCGGGTGGAGCTCGAGCTCAGGGTCGAGAAGAACCCCAGCATCCCGGAGCCGTGCATAGCGGAGGCGACGGTGTTCACGCGCGGCCCGGTGATCCGTGCCTGCGAAGCCTCGACCGACATGTACGCGGCTATCGATCTGGTCACCGACAAGCTCACCCGCCAGGTGAAGAAGTACCACGACAAGATGCATGGCAAGACGCGGCACGGCCACGACAAGCCCGTCGTCGCCGTCGAAGCGGCGCCCGAGCTCGCGCCGGTGGACGCCGCGGCGGCCCTGGCCGACGAGCTCGCCGGCGATACCACGCACGCCGGCGACAACGGCCGCATCGTCAAGACCAAGCAGTTCGCGCTCAAGCCGATGTCGGTCAACGAGGCCACCCTGCAGCTCGAGCTGGTGGGCCACGACTTCTTCGTGTTCACCAACGCCGAGTCCAACCGCACCAACGTCGTGTACCGGCGCAACGACGGCCACTACGGCCTCATCGAGCCGACCGAGAACTGAGACCCGCGGCCGGCCGCGGCGCGGCCGGCCGCGCCGTGTGCGACAATGATCTCTGAGCGCCAACCAGCGAACCGGGAGTACCGCGGCCGTGATCAAGATCGTCGACAAGCTGCTGCGCGCCGGCGAGGGCCGGCGCCTCAAGGCCCTCGGGGCGCAGACCGCCAGGGTCGCTGAGTTCGAGCCCGAGGTGGCCGTTCTCAGCGATGAGGATCTGCGCGCCAAAACCGCCGAGTTCAGGCAGCGCCACGACAACGGCGAACCGCTCGACGACCTGCTCTACGAGGTCTTCGCCGTCGCCCGCGAGGCGGGCAAACGGGCGCTCGGCATGCGGCCCTTCGACGTCCAGGTGCTGGGCGCCATCGTGCTTCACGAGGGCGACATCGCCGAGATGAAGACCGGCGAGGGCAAGACGCTCGTGGCCACCATGCCCATGTACCTCCACGCGGTGGCCGGTCACGGCGCCCATCTCGTCACCGTCAACGACTACCTCGCCAAACGCGACGCCGAGTGGATGGGCCAGGTCTACCGCTTTCTCGGCCTGCAGGTCGGCGTCATCCAGGCCAACATGACGCCCGAGGAGCGCCGCGCGCAGTACAACGCCGACGTCACCTACGGCACCAACTCCGAGTTCGGTTTCGACTACCTGCGCGACAACATGACCATGCGCCGCGAGCACATGGTGCAGCGCGGCCATCACTTCTGCATCGTCGACGAAGTCGACTCCATCCTCATCGACGAGGCGCGCACGCCGCTCATCATCAGCGGCGCTCCCGAGACGGCCGCCGACACCTATCGGCAGTTCGCCCGGGTCGTCCCTCGCCTGCGCGCCGTCGAGGATTACGAGGTCGACGAGAAGCAGCGCACCGTGGCCGTCACCGAGAGCGGCGTGGCCAAGGTCGAGCGCGCCCTCGACATCGACAACCTCTACAAGGATACAAACGGCGGGCTCGTCAACCACTTCATCCAGGCGCTGCGCGCCGAGGCGCTGTACCACAAGGACGTCGAATACGTGGTGCAGAACGGCGAGGTGCTCATCGTCGACGAGTTCACCGGCCGCATCCTCGATGGGCGGCGCTACTCCGAGGGCCTCCATCAGGCCATCGAGGCCAAGGAGAAGGTGCCGATCCGCGAGGAGAACCAGACCCTCGCCACGATCACCCTGCAGAACTACTTCCGCATGTACGACGTGCTCGCCGGGATGACCGGCACGGCCAAGACCGAAGAAGACGAGTTCCGCCAGATCTACCGCCTCGACGTGGTGCAGGTGCCCACCAACGCGCCGATGGTCCGCACCGACGAGAACGACTTCATCTTCACGACCGCCAAGGAGAAGTTCGCGGCCGTCGTCAACGACCTCGTGGCGCGCTACGAAAAGGGTCAGCCGGTGCTCGTCGGCACCGTCTCGGTGGAGGTCAGCGAGATGCTCTCGCGGCTCCTCGAACGGCACGGCGTGCAGCACAACGTGCTGAACGCCAAGCAGCACGAGCGCGAGGCCGAGATCATCAAGGACGCCGGCCAGAAGGGCGCCATCACGATCGCCACCAACATGGCCGGCCGCGGCGTCGACATCAAGCTCGGCGAGGGCGTCGTCGAGGCCGGCGGCCTCTACGTGCTCGGTACCGAGCGCCACGAGAGCCGGCGCATCGACAACCAGCTTCGCGGCCGTTCCGGCCGGCAGGGCGACCCCGGCGACACGCGTTTCTATCTCTCCGCCGAGGACGAGCTCATCCGCCTGTTCGCCGGCGACCGTATGTTTCGCATCCTCAGTCGCCTGGGGCCCAAAGAGGGAGAGCCCCTCGAGGCCAAGATGCTGAGCAGCGTGGTCGAGAAGGCGCAGGTCAAGGTCGAAGAGCTCAACTTCCTGCGCCGCAAGAACGTGCTCAAGTACGACGAGGTCATGAACGAGCAGCGGCGCGTGGTCTACGACCAGCGGCAGCGCATCCTCATGGGCGAGAACTTCGGCGAGCAGGTCCGCGAGATGGTCAGCGAGCTCGTGGAGGGCGCCGTGCGCGTACACCTCGAGGGCGAGCAGTTCTCCGAGGAGTGGGACCTCGACTCCCTGTTCATCGGTCTGCGGCAAATCTACGACCCGGCCTTCAAGAAGGGCGACATCGATCTCAGCGCGGCGACCCTGCAGGAGGTCATCGAGCTCGCCGTCGACGACGCGCTCGCCCAGTACGACGAGCGCGAGCGCCTCATCGGCGACGAGCAGATGCGCAGCGTCGAGCGCGCCGTGATGCTGCAGGTCATCGACACGCGCTGGAAGGACCACCTCCTCGACATGGACTACCTGCAGGAGGGCATCCACCTGCGCGCTCTGGGCCAGCGCGACCCGCTGGTCGAGTACAAGGGCGAGGGGTTCGACCTCTTCCAGGACATGATGGAGGGCGTCAAGTCGAGCACCGTCACGACGCTCATGAAAAACCGCCCCGAGGATCTTGCCGTGTTCACCGCCGTCACCCTCGAGGAGCCGCTCATGAGCCTCAACTACACGAGCGGCGACGACCTCATCACGCAGACCTCGTTCACCGGCGCGGCGCTGGCCGCCGGCGAGCCCGGGGCGCCGGGCGGCGACGGCCTGGCGGACGCGCCGCCGCGCAACGTGTCCGCCGGAGGCGGCGGCAGGCGCGGCGGGGCCACCACCACCAGCACGCGCCCCGCCCCCGTGCAGCAACGGGTCGTCTACGACAAAGTCGGGCGCAACGACCCGTGCCCGTGCGGCAGCGGGAAGAAGTACAAGAGGTGCCACGGCGCCTGAGC
>JBAXRL010000425.1:0-3391 GCA_037131205.1 Actinomycetes bacterium
ACCACGGGTGGTGCCGGGAGTGGTACCACGGGTGGTGCCGGGAGTGGTACCACGGGTGGTGCCGGGAGTGGTGCCGGGAGTGGTGCCGGCGCCCGCCGGGTCACTACCTCCCCCGGACAAGGCGGCGGCGGCGCGTGCCGCCGGCGCGCCGGCGGGCGCGGCTTCTCCCCCGCCTCCGCCGCTCACGCCAGCGGCTCCAGCAGCGGCTCGCTGTCGCCCTTGCCGAAGACGATGACGAGGGCGCCGGCGACGATGATCAGGGCGCCGCCGGCGAGCGTGGTCCACGTCGGCCTCTCGCCGATGAGCAGCAAGGCCCACAGCGGCGACGTGACCGGCTCGATGTAGCCCAGGATGCCGGCGTGCTCCACGCGCACGTAGCGGATGCCATCGGTGAAGAGGCTGAAGCAGAGGGCCGTGTAAATGAGTCCGCTGACCAGCACGATCCAGGTGTCGGTCCAGGTGAGCTGATAGTGGCCGGCGAGCGTCTGCCACACGGCCAGCGGCGTCAGCAGCACGACGCTGCCGAAGCAGAAGAAGAGCGCGAAGGTGGAGCCCCGCACGTCCTGGCCCATGCTCTTGATCAGCATCATCGCCGTGGCGAACATCAGCCCCGCAAGGAGTCCGAACACGATGCCGGGGATGCTGGTCCGGCCCGCGCCCAGCATCAGACCCGGCAGCACCATCAGCGCCATGCCGCCGACGGCGACCGCCACGGACACCATGTCGATCGTCTGGCGCCGCGTGCGCAGCACCCACGGCGCCAGCACCGCAACGAAGACGGGCGCCATGTACTCGAGCGAGACGGCCACCGTGACGTTGGCCATGCGGATGGAGGCGAAGTAGAAGATCAGCTCGAGGGCGACCACGAAACCGACGAGGACCATGCGGCGGAAGTACCCGGAGCGGCGCACTTCGGCGATGCCGCCGGTCTTCAGAAACAGTACCCCGAGGACGATGCCGGCCAGCGCCATGCGCAGCACTACCAGCAGGCCGGCCGGCATCGTCGATATCTGGATGAGCGTCGCCGAGGTGCCCAGAATGAGCGCCGCGACGCCGATCTCGGCGTACCCGCGGAGTCGGCGGTCAGTCGGCGGCGAAGCCGAGGCGACCGGCGAAGACATCCAGGAACCGCTTGTCGGTGGCAAGGTCGAGGAACTCGATGCGCTCGCGCAGCCGCGCCATGCGGCGGCGCGCCCGCACGTCGATCAGGGCCATCTGGGCGCCCACACCGGCGGCGTTGCCGACGAAGGCGACGCGGCCCTTGGTGACCGGCGGGAACAGACCGAGGAACTGGGCGGCGTCGAGGTCGAGGTAGTTGCCGAAGGCGCCGGCGATGTAGACGCGGTCGAGCTCCTCGACGGCGACGCCGAGGGTGTCGAGCAGCAGCTCCCAGCCGCTGTGGATCGCGCCCTTGGCGAGCTGCAGGCTGCGCACGTCGTGCTGCGTGAAGACGATGTCGCCGTGCGCCCCGGCGGTGACGAGGTACTCGCGGCCCTCCTCGCCGACGCGCACGCGGGGGTGCTCCCGCATGCGGCCGCTCTTGTCGACGACGCCGGCGTGGACCAGCCCGGCGAGCAGGTCGACCACGCCGGAGCCGCAGATGCCGATGGGCTCCGCGCCGGCGATCGTCACGATGTCGGTGGCGTTGCCGTGCCGGGTGATGCGCACGCGCTCGATGGCGCCGGCGACGGCCTTCATGCCGTGGCGGATCTGGTAGCCCTCGAAGGCGGGTCCGGAGGCGCAACTGGTGACCGTCACACGACCTTCGTGGGCGAGCGCGATCTCGGTGTTGGTGCCGATGTCGATGGCCATGGACGGACGCTTCTTGCCGGCGAGCCGCGTGGCGGCGATGACGGCCAGCGCGTCCGAGCCGACGAAGCCCGCGATGGGCGGCGGGAAGTGCACGCCGCCGTCCGGGTTCATGTCGAGGCCGAGCTCACTCGCGCGCAGCGTGAGCGGCTCGGCCGCGGCCGGCGCGAACGGCGCCTGCCCGAGACCGACCGGCGAGAGGCCGAGCGCCAGATGATGCATGGCGGTGTTGCCCACCACGGTCATGTCGCAGACGTGGTTGGGATGGATACCCTGGCGCTCGTAGAGCAGCTTCAGGTCGGCGTTGATGCCCTCGCGCACCGCCAGAGCGAGAGCGGCCGTATCGTCGTGTTGGGCGGCATGCGCGATCCGTGAGATGACATCCTCGCCGTAGCGCATCTGCGGGTTCTCCACGGCCTCCTGATCGATGAGCGCGCCGCGCGCCAGATCGAACAGGTAGACGATGACCTTGGAGGTGCCGACGTCGACCGCCGCGCCGTAGAGCTCCGGGGCGTGATGGTCGGCGGCATGCACGTCGATCACGCGCTTGCCGTACAGCGTGGCGATCGCCGTCCAGCGCCCGTCGCGTAGCGTCTTGGGGAGGCACTGGAGGATCTTGAGCGGCACGTCCACGCCGCCGAGAGCCTCGTCGAAACGCTCCAGGTCGGAGCGCGCGTCGGCGAGCGTCGGCGGCTCCAGCTCGACCATCCGGGTCACCACGGCGGGATGAGCGGCGCCGTGCTTCAGCTTGGACGTGGTGAGGATGCGGCGCTGGCCGGCGGTGCCGCGCACCTCGATGCTGACCCGCGCCGAGCGCGGGTACGCCTGGCAGGCCAGGCGCCACCCCTCGGCGCGCAGCTTCTCGGGGATGCGCTTGAGCTCGCGCTCGGTGGGCGCCGTGAGCTCGCCGGCGCCGAGCCGCACCAGGCACTTGCCGCAGGTGCCGCGCCCGGCGCAGTCGGTGGGGATCTCGACGGCGGCGCGCATGAGGCCGTCGAGCAGCGTCTCCTGCTCGTCGACCTGCAGGGTCAGCCCGATGGGCTCGACGAAGACTCTGGGCACGTCGACCCCCTCAGACCCTGGCCGGACCGAACACGTCGGCCATGCGATCCTTGCGGTCCACGACCTTCTGCATGCGCGCCGCCCACACATCCTGGATGGTCGGCTCGACGCTGTCGAAGAGTCCGGCCACGCCGAGCCGCTTCTTCTCCGCCTCGCAGTCCTCGCAGTGGCACTCGCCCTCCACGTACTCCCTGGGCTCGGTGTACTTGCTGATCACGCCCTCGTAGTTGCGCAGCACGATCTGGTGCGGGGCCTGGCTGATCACGTAGTTGGGGAACACCGGCGTCTTCCCGCCGCCGCCGATGGCGTCGATGATGTAGGTCGGCACGGCGAAGCCCGTGGTGTGGCCGCGCAGGCTCTCGTAGATCTCGATGCCCTTGGCCACGCTGGTGCGGAAGTGGGCGGTGCCCTCGGCGAGGTCGCACTGGTAGTAGTAGTAGGGCTTGACGCGGTACTCGACCAGCTTGTGCACGAGCTTCTTCATGACGTTGGCGCAGTCGTTGATGCCGGCCATGAGCAC
>JBAXRL010000426.1:0-3391 GCA_037131205.1 Actinomycetes bacterium
CCGTCGTGAGCCGCGATCCCTCATACGCCGAGAACGGGCCGGCCTACATGATGGCCGACGCCGAGATGGAGGCCGAAGAGGCCGCCGCGGCGGCCGGCTACCCGAAGCCCCTCGTCGGCCCGCACCTCGAGTGCCTGCGCGCCGCACGGCTGGCCCGCGCCCGCGAGAACGTCGCCGCCGGCCGCGGCAGCATCTTCGACTACGTGGCGATCGGCGCGGCGGAGTCAGGTCCGGACGCCGCGGTCCACGACCTCAATGAACATCTGCTCGCGTACCGGGCTGCGGCACGGGCGCGTGGCGAAGGAGAGACGGAATGAGCACACAGACGCTATCTGTTATGGCTCGAGACTTTGGCGCCGTGACCGTCGGACAGAACGGACGATCGCTGCAATTCGCGTTTGTCGACGTGAGTCCCGCACTGGCACTGACGTGGCTCAACATGGAGCACCCAGACAACAGGCGAAGCACCAAGCAGAGGGTCGAGGACTACGGGCTGACAATGTCCGCTGGCCACTGGAATGCGTTGACAGCGGAATGTCTGAAGTTCGACATCCTCGGTCAACTCATAGACGGAGGGCATAGGCTGCGCGGAGTTTTGATGTCGGGGGATACCGTGACCATGCTCGTTGCTTGGGGCCTCCCCATTGAGGCGTACCACATCATCGACCAGGGTCGACCGAGGATGAAGCTATGGTGGGAGAGTAGCGACATTCGCGCCGCAGTACAGGCACTGGCATCCTACAGGAACGGCGCCTATACCACGCACAAAATGTCGCTAGAACGCACGACATCGATGCTTGAGAATCATCGCGCGGCTCTCGTCTTTGCCTGTGACCTGTGTGCAGCCAAGCAAACAGGCATGACGGCTGCATTCAGGGCCATTATCGCGCGGGCCAGCTATCACGAAGACCCCGCAATCCTCTCCGAGTTCACTCAGTGCCTCTACGCGAAGCGACTGGCGTCGACCGATAGACGGCAGTTTCTCATCTCCAAATTTAGCAAGTTCCAAATGTCTAGTACCAGCCAGCAATCGCAGGCCAATAGCGAGACGCGAACCTCTCGGTATCTCAAGACCGAGTGGGCGCTCCAAGCGTTTATCAACGATCACCCTGTAACCAGACTCTGCACTGCTCAGAAGGAGCTATTCCTAATTGAGGAGGATGCATCATGAGTGAATCATCCTCCCCCTGCACTCTGGCGCAGCGACTCGCTGCCGTCATGGGCGATGTGCCCTACATCCAGAAGGGCGGCAAGACGCAGAGCGGTCCGAGCTTCCGTTACGTCAAGCACGACGACGTGGTGGCGCTTGTGCGGCCGGCACTCGTGAAGCACGGCGTCGCATTCCTCGCGACCGTGCGGCCGGAGAGCGTCTCATGCACCGAGCACGGCGTCACCAAGTCCGGCTCCGTGCGCTACAAGACCACGCTGCAACTGGAGATGACGTTCGTGAACACCGATGACGCCGGCGACGCCTACAGTGTGAGCTTCCCCGGCGAGGGCATCGACACCGACGACAAGGGCAGCGGCAAGGCGCTCAGCTACGCCATCAAGAACGGCCTGCTCAAGACCTTTTTGATTGAGAGCGGCGACGAGGCCGACAACGAGGCCGGCGAGCAGGAGGCCGCGCCGAGGCCGCAAGCCGTCCGCCACGTCCAGCGCGACCAGCAAGCCGAGCAGTCCGCCAAGTCCGGCAACGGCCGCATCAACGCCGCCGCGCAGAAGCGCCTTGCCAGCCTCATCGAGCAGGCCGGCCGCGACATCGGCTCTGTCCTGGCCGCGGCCGAGCGCCGGCATATCGGCGGTGGCACGCTCGACAGCCTGACGATGCCGGAGGCTGCCAAGATCGCCGCGGCCATGAAGGCACTCATCGCGGAGCCGCCGGAGGACGACGGCCCCAAGGACGACGGCCCCGGCAGCGACCCGCCGGACGACTACGAGCCGACGGCGCACGACCTCGCCGGCGACGATGCCCATGAGCCGCAGGAGGCCGCTTCGGCGGCCCCTGCGGCGTCCGAGTCCCCCGCGGCGCCGGAGGCCGCAGAATCGGCCGCAGATGCCTCAGACGACGGCTTCGCGGAGTTCGACGCGGTGCTGTCTGCGGACGCGGAGCGCAAACGCGCGGACGAGTTCGCCACGGCAGAGAAGGCTGGACGCAAGGCCACGGTCACGCCGCAGCAACTCACCCGCCTCGGGGCGCTTGGCGCTTCGCTTGAGGCGAAGGGCGTGGCGGAGAGCGAATGGCGTGGATACCTCTTCACTGAAGAGGGTGTGCGCAGCCGGACCCAACTCACGAAGGCCGCAGCGAGCCGCATGGTCGAGCGCATGCACCGATGGGAAGTCGATCTTCAGACCGGCGTGCGCGCGGCCGGCGAAGCGAGGACGCCATGACGGTGGCCGGCAACTGGGTCGAGATCGCCAACACGAAGTCAGGCGTCATCCGCTGCGACACGCGCTACCTCGTGGTTCAGGTGCACCCGGAGATCGGGATGCCGGTATGAGCCCGCGCAGCATCGTCATCGGACGCCTGTACGGCGACGTAACCGTTCAGGAACTGCGCCGCGAGGACGGCGTCTACGTGACGCGGACCTTCGTCCTTGAGGACGACTCGCGCCGCGAGGTCAGCGTCCGCGAGGCGATGGAGTGGGTCGACGCGATGCACCGCTTCGGCGGGACCGTATATCGAGAGATTCAGCCGCGGCCGGAGAATGCCACTTCAGAAGGGACAACAGCATGAGCCGCTCGCTCAACAGTGTCTGCGTCTCCGGCCACCTCGGCCGGGCGCCCAAGGTCTTCGCCAACGACGACGGCAGCCAGTCGGCGACGCTGACCATCGCGGTCAACGTGGCCGCCAAGGTGGACGGTGAGTGGGAAGACCGCGCTCTCTGGGTGGATTGTCGTGTCTACGGCGCGCAGGTCCCGAGCATCGCCGAGTTTCTGGACAAAGGCTCGATGATCATGGTGGAGGGCCGCCTCGCCGAGCCGCGGTCGTGGTCCGGCGACGACGGCGAGCTTCACGTGGTGCCGGTCATCGTGGCCAAGTCGGTCGTGTTTGGCCCACGGGTCGACGGCGGCAACGGCGACGCCCCGGCGCCGCGCAAGGCCGCGCCGAAGAAGGCGGCGCCCATCTCACAGGCCGAGGCCGACGCGATTGACGACGACGATCTGCCCTTCTGATGACCACCCTGACCCGCGGCCACGACTTCAAGGTGATCGACCGCAAGGACATCCCGAGAGAGGGCAAGCGCGGGCATCGCCCGAGCCGCTACCTGGCCACGCTCGGCGAGTTCATGCGCAGCGGCGCGCAGTCCGTCGAGCTGTTCCCGCCGAATCGCCAGAGCGCGACGCGCTGCATGGCGAAGCGCATCAACGAGGCCGGCCTCGCCGGCAAGGT
>JBAXRL010000427.1:0-3388 GCA_037131205.1 Actinomycetes bacterium
CGACCGACCCTGGACGATCACACCCGGTCCTGATGATCGCGTGGATCGCTGGTGTCGATGCCGGGCGCCGACCCGAAGGCGTCTTTGAGATCCATGACGGGGACCACGCGCAACTCGCCGCCGAGCACGAACACGTCGAAACGCTGACCGGGGCTGATGGGAAGCTTCTTGCGCACGTCTTCCGGGATCACGATCTGGTACTTGCTGGAGAGCGTCACCTGCGTCATGGGCGGCCTCGTGACGAGCGCGTCGTCAACTGACTCGTTGAACGGTACCATCATCGACAACCTCCGACAACAACGCTTCGCCGTTCCACCAGACCGGTGTTCACGGCACGCGGTGAGGTCGGCGGTCGCGAGAGTGACGACGCCGTAGGCGCGCGCGGTGAGGCGGAGGCGCTCAAGCGCCCCTCCCCCGCGCGGGTCACGTTCGCCGGGGCCAGAGGTTCACGTTGGAGGGCGGCGTGCCGCCCCGGCTTCGACTCGGCCTCCACCAGCGCCCCCACCAGCGCCCCGCGCCGGCGAGGCTCCCGGATGAGGACCTCCAGCGAGTCCGGATTGAGCGCCAGGAGCCTTGCAGTCGCGGCACGACGGCCTCTGCCAAGGGCTTGACCGGGGCGGAGAGGCGCTGGTGGGAGAGCTCGTCCACCCCGGCGGTTCGCTGGGCGCGCTCGTCCCACAGCTCGGGGCGCGCGGCGGCGGGCAGGTACATGGGTGAGGGAGGCTGTCGGGAGCCGAGGTATCGATGTCCGGTGCGTTCAACGCCGGCATGATCGATCAGCGCGCCAGATACAGCCTGCGTACACGGTCGCCACCCGCGCGACCGGCCGACCTTTGGGGGAGGAGGGCGAGGCAGCCGGGGAGCTCGCGCCGGCAGTTCCAGGCCACGCCTGACGGAGCGGCCAACAGGGGCGAGTCGACGCTCCTTGCGACCGCCGAGCCACGTCCAGACCCGGTCATGCGTGCCTGAGATCCTGGGCGAAGGCCAGGTAGTCGGCCCAGTCGAAGTCGTCAGAGGTAGTCGACCGTCAGCGCCAGCCGGCCGCCCAGCGACCGCGACTGCTCCAGCCACCAGGCCTCATCGAGCGCGTCGAGAATGCGGGAGGCCTCTGGAACGTCGAGCGCCGTGGGCACGGCTGCGACCAGGAAGCCGTCGCGGGCAGGCTCGTCTTCCACGACCACGCGGAGTCGTGGGCGACTCTGTGGGGCGAGCAGTGCTCCCGTTCGATCGGGGATCAGTCTGAGCGGGAGCAAGAGGCTCGGACAGCGCCTCAGATAGGCGAAGACGAGCGCGTTGTCCTCGATGTCGTAGGCCTCCTCACACCATGCGGCGATGGCGGCGAGCTCGCGCGAGGAGGGCGCGGAGACATACGCCGTTCCCGACTCCGCGTAGCCCACGAGAGAGACGTCTTCGCGATGCCGCACGAGCGCGCTCATTCGTTCACCGGCCCGAGCATCTCGCGCGTGGCGTCCCTCAGGCACGCCTCCATGAGCAAGTCCGCGCTTCGCCGTGGGTAGCCTGCCCGAAGCGAGTTCCATAGAAGGCCCGGCGTCGCGGAATCCCACGAAGCGCTCGCGTCGAGCCGCAGCTCGCACACCGCCTCGACGAGGGGTGCGTTGCGGTACCGTCTGGTCAAGCTCTGCCTCCGCTCGTGAGTAGAACCCCAGCATACCTCCGCGGGACCCCAAGGGCAGACGTCCGGGCACTCGGCGGCGGTGACAATGCGCGCGCCGTGGGTTCACAAGCTGCCGCCGCCCGGCCCGCGGGCGCGCACTTGGGCGGGTGCCCGCCCTTCGGCTCCCGTCGCCGCGGCCACACGTCCGACAGCACGCCGACGGCGACGATGGCCACCGCGTGGCCCGCGGCACGGTCTCGCCGTCCGGTGATCAGTCAGCCCGCGGTGGGCAGACCAAGCTGGGACACGAGCGCCGCGTCGACTTCTCCCATCACGTCCGCGGGCAGCTCCGCCAGCGGTGGTCCCTCGAGGCGTTCCTTGGCGACGGTCCGCATCTGATTGCAGAGCACGACGGATGGTCGAGGAAGGAGGTCTTCAGGGACGCGCACGTGAAACGGATACCGTCGGGAGGGCACGTTCGAGGTGATTGCGGCGACAACGGTGACGGTCGACGCCAGGTTGCCCAGATCGTTCTGTATGACGAGGGCGGGCCGGCGCCCGCCCTGCTCGCTCCCCTGAACCGGGTCGAAGCCGACCATGTAGACCTCGCCTCTTCGGGGACGGTCTACCATTCGGGGACGCTCTCAGCGCCTGCTCCCATGTCGGCCTCCGCGAGAGCGCGGTCGAGCTCGCCCATCGCTCGGTAGCCCTCTTCCATCAACCCGTCGCGCTCATGCCGGCGCAGACACTCGAGGGCACTGATGACGACCTGCGTCTTGGTCTCGTTGCCCTCCCGGGCGCGTCGGTTGAGATACTCCGACAGAGGCTCGGGCAGGCGCACGGTCACGGCGGACATCGCTGACCCTCCTCACGTACTACACTGATCTGGGCAAGTGCATGACAATATGTAACACACTTCGACATACATGTCTACCTCTCGGCGGAACCGGACACGAACGTGCGTGAACGCCGGATGCGGACGTGGACCGCTGACGACCGGCGGGCCTTCACGGTGGAGGCGCCGGCGCGCCGGTTCGACGTCGGCGATCAAGAGCCGGACGATGCGTATTCCGCTCCAAACCGAACACCGATTCCGCCGCAAGCCGAACACACATTCCGGTGTATGCCGAACACGGATTCCGCCGCCAAGCCGAACACTCTCGAGCCGGGGAGCGGACCTGATCCCGCAGACGTCTGAGAGGCTGGGAGGTAAGATGAGGGCGGTCGTTTCCTGCCGCGCCCCTCTGTGGGCGCGGCCGCGAGCGAGCCGTCGGGATGAACGCGCGATCCGCCGGCACGGACTGACTCCCCGCCCAGCCGAGCGACGCAGCCAGGTACGATCGGAGGCGGCGACATGAAGACAGAAGTCCTGACCGCGGTCCTGCACAAGGAGGACGACCTCTATGTCGCAGAATGTCCCGAGGTCGGAACCGTCAGTCAGGGCTACTCTGTCGAGGAGGCCGTCGCCAATCTCAAGGAGGCGACGGAGCTCTATCTCGAGGAGCTCGCTCCGGTCCACGTCACCCGGCCCCTCCTGACCACCTTTGAGGTCGCCGTCAATGCCTGACCCGCGGCGAGTGTCAGGACAGGAGGCCATTCGCTGGAGCGGCCGGGCTTCGTCCAGGTCAGACAGAAGGGCAGTCACGTCATACTGAAGAGGCAGACGCCCGAGGGCGAGATCGGCTGCGTCGTGCCGCTCCACCGCGAGCTGGCCCTCGGCACGCTGCGCGGCATTCTCAAGCAGGCTCGCGTGACGCCTGAGGAGCTTGCAGA
>JBAXRL010000428.1:0-3384 GCA_037131205.1 Actinomycetes bacterium
CGAAGATGGCCCGCAGCACCGAGGCCGGTCCGTCCGTGGGGGCCTGCGAGAGGAACGCGACAATGTCCTGGTAGGTCACGCCGTCTCGATTGAGCAGCTCGTCGATCTGCGCGTCGCTGAACGAGCGCTGCAGGAGGTGACGTGCCAGCCGTTTGAGCTGCGGTTCATAGCAGTGGCCGGCGAGCTCAAGTTCCATGAGCACTGACGCTTCGCGGTCGCGGGCCTCGCCAGGAAGGTAGACGAGGAGCATCTCGGGCGCCGTGCGACCGGCAATCGGCTCGACCGTCGCCCGCAACTCGAAGTATGAGCCGCTGTAGAGCGCCAGGTTGACTTCCGCTTCGGCCAGCGTGACGCGGATTGGGCTCTGGCCAGTCGACTCCGCCCCGCCCAGGTCATCGAAGAAGGGTCGGAACTCCTCGCGCGGATCGTAGAAGACGACGATCGAGCGCTTCGTCAGCCACTCGCCGAGCTGTCCAGCCAGATAGTCGTGCAGTGCGTGCGTCACCCTCGCTCCCTCCGACTATCCGGCCGCCAGCAGGTCGGCCAACGCCGCCTTGACCGCCGCTGAACTGCGCTCCTGGACGAGTCGCTCGACGGTCGCGCTGTCAACTGGGCGCGATGCCCACTTGCCGTTAGCGTCCTCCGCCCAGAAGTGCTCTTCGAGCCCGTGGGCGATGGCCAGGCTGCGATCTTTGGCGCACTTGCGTACTACGCGCTCGGGCCACAGATGCATGGCCGAATGCGACCAGTCGTACTCGCCCTTGGTCAGCCTCGCCCAACACGCCTTCGTCTCTCGCTGCCAAACTCGATGCTGCGGCACCAGCCTCCAGAGAGGCGCACACGTGACCAGGATGCCGTCGTCAAGCTCTGGACGCCATAGCGGCGCAACGCGCGCGACTTCATCACGGAGCGAACGTAGCTCTTCCACGAGCTCGCGCTGCGATTCGATGTCCTTGCGCTGCGAAGCAGACGGAGACAGGCCCGCCTCTTGCGTGAGGCTGGTGAGCTTGCGCTCCTCATGGCGTAGCTTGGGCGTGACGACGTCGTTCAGCACCCGGAAGAGAGTGTCGGCGTTCGCGCGGTGCGCGTAGAGCCATACCGAGTAGCTGCCCGTGGGTGTGCCGAACTGCCAGTAGATAGGCGCCTTCCGCCTGAAGCCCGAGTACCGGCGAAGGTGGTGCGTGAAGAGCTTCTTGCGACACCATACCCTCAGGTCCCCGCTCAACGTCGCTGGGGCCTGGTCCGCGAGCGTGTCGTCTGCCGCCCTCAGCACCGCGTCAACAGCGGAGATGATATCGGCAGGATGGCCATCGTCATCAACGAGCACCTCAAGCCCGCCGGAGGCTTCTGCGCAGGCGGGCGGAGCTTGTGGCAGGCGCTCGAAAAGGGACAATCCTCCGTACGCTGCTGTCGGAGGCTTGCTCGAAGTACTGCCCCACCGTCCAAACGCGACTCCCACCGCCCACATCGCCAGATCGGCAGCGCGTTCTTCGTCACTGTGTCCAACGCCTCGAGATGTGAACTTGGGGACCAGTTCTGCGCGCGAGGTGGCCCGCACATCACCTGTGTCGAGGCCCAGCGCGCGACCAGCGCATTCATCGAGCTCCGAGTAGAGATCCCTCAAAGCACGATCTATGTCAGCTCTACGCAGTCCCTTGAAACTGCAATCCACGAGTGCGTCCGGCGCCGCGAATAGGGGCGAAGTCTCGTCCAACGATGCAAGCTCTGCCAGCAGTTCGACAGCGCGCCGCGCCGCACTGCCCAGCCGCTGAGCGTAGGCGTCCAGTCTGGAAAAGGAGATCGGCAGGCCGGAGACGGCGCGATTCTCAATCTTCCGGTATCGGCCAAACACCCAGATCAGCTCCTGAGCGTAGGTCGACGCAAGGAAGCCCAAGAGGGTGAGACGAGCCTCGTCCAGATCCTGGTCGGAACGAGGCTCAATGAAGATGCCAATGGACTCTGACGAGAAGATCGTCCCCTCCACCAGAATGCGGGGCGAGAAACCCACGCTACTAACGCGCGTGTAGCAGAGCCCTTTCTGGTGCCAGTAACGGCTGGCCTGTAACACCTGCGCAGCGCTCCCGTAGCGTTGCTCGTTCACCGCGCGGAGCTCGGCGCCATCTTGGCCCCATTGCAGTAACAGCGTGGACGGTGAGAAGAAGGGCATGAACTCGCCGCCCTTGTCGAACACCGTCCACCTGCCACCCACGGAGGATGTGGCCACTTCGAAGCGAAGTCGGACGAAACGTGCGTCGTCGAACGTGTGGTTTCCGGTGGCAACCGTAGCGACATGTGGGTCCAGGCTAGTATCAAGCTGCCACTGCCGAAGGACCTCGGGTGACGCATGCAGGCAGAGGGGTTGACCGGGGATTGCGGCAAGGTCATCGAGCGAGAGCGCCGACATATGCCCTGGGCGGACAGCGGCCCGCAATGCGGATTCCTTGTCTGGGGCATCGAAAAGATCAGCGTACTGCAATCGCCTCGACGACTCACCTCGGCTGGCTACCAGAAGGGCCGCTTGAACCGCAGCCCCATCCAGCACACCAGGGCCCAGGTCAATAACCAAACGCAGCCAGCCCGTCGCAATCATGCGTTCCCGCAGGTGCTGCATCTGTCGCGTGTGGAAGTACTGGGAGGAGGTTATGGCGCCTGCGATGCCGGACATGCCGGTCAACGCAGTGGCCAACTCGAGGAACCCAGCGTACACGTCCTTCCATCCATCGGAGCCGGTTTCCCGGAGGCGTGTCTCAGCCTTGGGCGTGGCCTTCCCAAACGGGGGATTCATGACCACGACGTCATATGTGTGCCGAAGCAGGTCGACTAGCGCAACCCCCTGCAGTGCATCACGCGAAAACAGGCGGCGTCGCACGCTCGCGCTGCCCGTGGCGACGTCTGAGAAGCTCCGCAACGCCTGAACGATGACAGCCTCCGCCTCGTGGAAGAAGCGGTCGTCATCGATTCCCGACAGGTCGAATTCGCCTTGCGCGTCGCGCGGCTCCAAGCCATCGAATGTCAGCGAGGTCTGCGCTCCAGCCTGCTTCTCCTGGACGAACTGCTCGCGTGCTTTGCCGAGCTCAGCCGCGATGGCCCGCTCGATGGGGATCAGTGAGCCGAGCTCGCCGGCCAGGCGCATCTCGCTCACCATGCGTCGGAAGAGGTCACCGAGCAGCGGCGGCTGCAGCCGCCGGGCGAACTCCTCTACGAGCTCCGCGTCGCCCGGCATCGGCTCGGCGACGACGATGTTGATGCGCTCAACGGGCGGTCGCTCGGCCGACGGGACGGCATCGTCCTTCCACGCTCGCTGGGCGCGCATCCACAAAGCGAGCGCAGCGATCTGCGCGGCGCGGGGGTCGATGTCGACGCCGAAGAGGTTGTGCTCGAGGA
>JBAXRL010000429.1:0-3382 GCA_037131205.1 Actinomycetes bacterium
TTCAGCGACACCGTCAACACCGGCATCTACGTGCTCGAGCCGGAGGTGTTCGACCACATCCCGGCCGACGAGAAGTACGACTTCAGCCAGGATCTGTTTCCCAGGCTCTTCGAGATGGGGGCGCCGCTCTACGGCTACGTCGCCGAAGGCTACTGGCAGGATATCGGCAGCCTGCCCCAGTACCTCACGGCCAACTGCGACCTGCTCGACGGCAAGGTGCAGGCCGGCATACCCGGCATCGAGCTGCAGCACCGCATCTTCGTCGGCGACGGCATCAACCTCGACTCCATCGAGAACATCAGCGGGCCGGCCTACATCGGCAACTACGCCAAGATCGCCGACACGGCCAGCATCGGCAAGTACACCGTGCTCGGCAACAACGTGGTCGTCAAGGACCACGCCGAGACGCGCCACAGCGTCGTCGGCTCCAACACCTACATCGGCGCCTCGGCCAAGGTGCTGGGGGCGATCCTCGGCAAGAACTGCGACGTCAAGGCGGGCGCCACGCTCAGCGAGGGCGTGGCCGTCGGCGACGAGTGCGTCATCGGCGAACAGGCGCACATCGCCCCCGACGTCAAGATCTACCCGTTCAAATCGGTCGAGTCGGGCGCCCAGATCAACTCCAGCATCATCTGGGAGTCGCGCGGCAGCTCCCAGCTCTTCGGCAAGGACGGCATCGTCGGCCTCATCAACGTCGACATCACCGCCGAGCTGGCGCTGCACGTGGCCATGGCCTACGGCACGGTGCTCAAGAAGGGCGCGCGCGTCACCACGAGCCGCGACGCCCATCCGGCGTCGCGGGTCATCAAGCGCGCCCTCATCTGCGGCCTCAACTCCACCGGCGTCGTGGTCCGCGACCTGCGCGTCGCGAGCAGCGCCATCAACCGCTTCGAGGTCAAGAACGGCAGCTCCCAGGGCGGGATGCACGTGCGCATCTCCAGCTGGGATCCGGAGATGATCCAGATCCAGGTCTTCGAGCCACCGGGCGTCAATCTCAGCGAGCGGCGCCAGAAGGACATCGAGAAGTACTACGGTCGCGAGGACTTCCGCCGCGCCTTCTACAGCGAGTTCGGCGAGCTCGAGTTCCCCGACAGGGCCATGGAGACCTACGTCCGTGGCCTCCTCAACGGCTGGGACGCGGAGCGCATCCGCAGCCGGGCGTACCGGCTGGTGATCGACTACTCGTACTCGCCGGCGTCCCTCACGCTGCCCAACATCCTCGGCGATCTGGGCGCCGAGGTGCTGTCGATGCGCGCCTTCAACGACCAGCGCCACGCCAGCCTCGCCGCCGAGGAGCTGGGCGCCAACATCCAGGAGGTGCAGCGCCTGGTGCGCACCATGGAGGCCGACATGGGCATCATCATCGGCCCCGGGGCGGAGCGCATGTACATCGTCGACGAGCGTGGCCACGAGGTGCCGCTCGAGAAGGCGCTGCTGCTGTTCGTGAAGCTCGTGGCGCAGCACGCCGGCAAGGGCGAGAAGATCGTGCTGCCCCTCACCGTCACGCGCCTCGCCGAGCGGCTCGCCGGCGAATACGGCGTCTCAGTGCGCCGCACCAAGGTCTCCCTGCCGGCCCTGGCGCAGGCGTCGACCGACGACGGCGTGGTCTTCGCCGGCGCTCTCGGGGGAGGCTACATCTTCCCCCAGTTCCTGCCGGCCTTCGACGCCGTCATGAGCCTCGGCAAGCTGCTCGAGCTGCTGGCTCCGCAGGCGGGCCCGCTCAGCGAGCAGATCGCCCAGATTCCCACGAGCACGCTCGTCCACAAGACGGTGGCCTGCCCCTGGTCGCTCAAGGGCACGGTCATGCGCACCGCCACAGAGAGTCTGCAGCGCGACCTCGACGAGGATGGCGAGATCAGCCTCGTGGACGGCATCCAGCTGCGCCGCGACGCGGGCTGGGTGCAACTGCTGCCCGACGCCGACGAGCCCGTCTTTCACGTGTACGCGGAGGGCGCCGACCACGCCGACTCCGAGCGCCTCGCCGAGGGCTTTCTCGAGGTCGTGCGCGCCGTCATCCGCGACAACACCGAGTAGGACCGATGCGGCGCCGCTTCGCGTGGTACCGGCGTCACGTCTGGTTGGCGACCGCGGCGCTGATCCTCCTCGTGCTCGCCGCGGGGTTCGTGACGCTGCAGCTCGTGGTGCGCGAGCGCGTCGGCGACGGGGTCACGGTCGCGGGGCTCGAGTTGCAGGGCCAGACGGGCGCGGCCGTTCGCGAGACGCTCGCCCGCGAGCTCGCGCCGCGCGTCTCGACGGTGCGGCTCCAGACGGGCGCCGGCGAGCCGCTCATGCTCACCCTCGCGCAGCTCGGCATGAGCGTGGACGTGCCGGCGACCGCCCGCGCCGCCCTGGCGCGGGGGCGTCACCGGCTGCCGCTCGGCCTTGACGTATGGCTGCCCGGCGGCGGGGGGGACGTGGCGCCGGTGGTGCGCGTGAACGCCGTCGCCTATCAGCGAGGCCTCGAAGCGGTGCGCGCCGCCGTCGATGTACCGGCGCGCGACGCGCGCCTCGACATCGCCGCGGACGGCGACGGCGTGACGGTCGTGCCGTCCAAAGACGGCGCGACGGCCGACGCCGTCGCCCTGGCGCGCGCCATCGAGCGGAGCGTCGTGCGCGGCAAGGCCTATGCGGGTCCGGCGCCGATGAAGGCCGTGCGGCCGCGCGTGAGCACGGCCGACGCCGAGGCGCGCGCCGGCGTGGCGGCCATGTATCTCGCGCGCCCGCTCACGCTCCGCTACCGCGCGCGCACCATGGTGCTCAGCCCCCGGGAGATGGCCGGCATGCTCAGCGTCAACACGCGCGCCGACGCCGACATCTACCCGCTGACCTTTCGCAACGCGCGCGCCGCCGCCCGGCTCCACGAGCTCTTCTCCTGGGCGGAGACCCCGCCCGTGAACGCGCTCATCACGGTGTATCCCCAGGGCGGTATCACGGTCACGCCCAGCAAGGTCGGCGAGCTCCTCGACATGAAGGTCCTGCTCGAGGATCTCGACGACGCCGCCCTCGGCGGCGGTCTGCGCAGCGTCTTCGTGGCCCTCAAGCCGGCGATGCCCACGCTGACCAGCGACGACGTCGAGAGCATGGGCCTCGCGGCGCTCGGGGCGCAGTTCGTCACGTACTTCGACCCGCGCAACAGCACGCGCGCCGGCAACATCGCCCTGGCCGCCAAACTGGTCGATGGGAGCGTCGTCGAGCCCGGGCAGACGTTCTCGCTGAACGCCGCCATGGGCCCGCGCACCACCAACCGCGGCTTCGACTACGCGCCCGTGATCGCCGCCGACGGCGTGCTTCGCCAGGGCGTCGGCGGCGGCATCTGCCAGTACGCGACGACGCTGTTCAACGCCGTGCTCCTGGCGGGCCTGCCGATCGTCGAGCGCGAGGC
>JBAXRL010000430.1:0-3375 GCA_037131205.1 Actinomycetes bacterium
CTATGCCGTGGGCGGCGACCACCCGCACGGTCTTCTGCAGCCGCGGCCGCCGGAAGACCGGGCCGCGGCTGCCGGAAGACCGGGCCGCGGCCGACGGAACCGCGCCGGTCGATGCGTGAGACGACGTCTGCGGGCAAGCGACTCGCGGCCGGTGAAAGCGTGGGCGGAGGGCTGTTTTCCCCTCAGTTTCCCTGGCGGCCCCGCCACCCGCGGCGGCCAAAGGCGGAGCACATGCATGAAGCCAGACAGCGGGACTGGGAGCAGTCGTTCGAAGACGATGTCGTGCGACCAGGCGCCGGGCCGGCAACGGCCCTGCCGGGCGCCGCGACCTGCGCAGCCACTCTGCCGTCTCCCGTGCCGATAGAATGGTGACGAACCCGTTCGCTGGGTGAGCTCGGCAGCAGCGCGCGACGGAGGGGGGGCCGATCGTGAACGGCTCCGGCGACAGGGTCAGCTTCATCTGGAGTGTCGCCGATCTGCTGCGCGGCCCCTACAAGCCCGCCCAGTACGGCCGCGTGATCCTGCCGCTCACCGTGCTCCGCCGCCTCGACTGCGTGCTCGAGCCGACCAAGGCCGCGGTGCTCGCGAGGCATGAGAGCCTCAAGGGCGGTCAGCTTGCCAACACCGAGCCGGTGCTCAAACACGTCGCCGGGCAGGCCTTCCACAACACCAGCCGCCTCGACTTTCCCAAGCTCACCGACGACCCCGCCAACATCGCCGCCGACCTGCAGCATTACATCGCCGGCTTCAGCGAGCGTGCCCGCGAGATCATCGAGCACTTCGGCTTTGAGGCCGAGATCGAGAAGCTCGACAAGGCGGCCAACGAGACCGCCGGCGACCACCTTACGCCGCGCGAGGTCATCCGTCTCATGGTCGACCTGCTCTTCGAGCCCGACGGCGAGGCGCTCACCAGGCCCGGCATCGTGCGCACCCTCTGCGACCCGGCCTGCGGCGCCGGCGGCATGCTGAGCGTCGCCGAGGACTACCTGCGCGAGCTCAACCCGCAGGCGCGCCTCGAGTGCTACGGCCAGGAGTACAACCCCGAGTCCTACGCCATCTGCGGCAGCGACCTGATGATGAAGGGCCAGAACCTCGAGAACGTCAAGTTCGGCGACAGCTTCACCGCCGACGGCCTCGCCGGCATGCGCTTCGACTACCTGCTGGCCAATCCGCCCTTCGGCGTCGAGTGGAAGCCGGAGGAGCGCTTCATCCGCGGGCGAGGCCGAGAGCCTCGGCTTCGACGGCCGCTTCGGCGCCGGCCTGCCGCGCATCAACGACGGCTCCTTCCTCTTTCTGCAGCACATGATCAGCAAGATGAAGCCCGAAGGCTCGCGCCTGGCCATGGTCTCGAACGGCTCGCCGCTGTTCACCGGCGACGCCGGCTCGGGCGAGAGCAACATCCGCCGCTGGATCATCGAGAGCGACTGGCTCGAGGCGATCGTGGCGCTGCCCGATCAGCTCTTCTACAACACCGGCATCAGCACGTACGTTTGGATCGTGACCAACCGCAAACGGCCCGCCCGCCGAGGCAAGGTCCAGCTCATCGACGCCACGGGCTTCAGCCGGAAGATGCGCGAGGAGCCTCGGCAACAAGCGCAACGAGCTCAGCGAGGAGCACGTCGACGAGATCACGCGCATCTACGGCGCGTGCGCCGAGGGCGAGCACTGCAGGATCTTCGCGAGCGAAGCGTTCGGCTACCGCAAGATCACGGTGGAGCGGCCGCTGAGGCTGAACTTCGCGGTGAACGAGGAGCGGCTCGCGCGGCTGCAGACCGAGAAGGCGTGGCAGAAGGTGAAGGAAGCCGACCGCGAGGCCGTGCTGGCGATGCTGCGCGGGATGGCGGGGGCGGGCGTGGGCGCAGCCGGTGGCGTGGACACGGGCGCCCGCGCAGACGTGGGCGCAGCCGGTGGCGTGGACACGGGCGCAGACATCGGCGTGCACGCCGGCGCGGGCGCACGCGCGATGTGGACGGAGCGGCCGGCGTTTGAGGCGGCGCTGAAAAGCGCCGCCCGGGCCGCCGGCCTCAAGCTCGACGCCCCGCTCAAGAAGGCCGTCATGACCGCGCTCTCCGAGCGCGACGAGACGGCCTCCATCTGCCTCGACGCCAAGGGCCACGCCGAGCCCGACGCCGAGCTGCGCGACACCGGGAACGTGCCGCTCGGCGAGGACGTCGGCGAGTACCTGGCCCGCGAGGTGCTGCCCTACGTGCCCGACGCCTGGGTGAGCGAGGCGGTGCGCGACCCGCAGGACGGCGGCGTCGGCAAGGTCGGCTACGAGATCAACTTCAACCGCTACTTCTACAAGTACGTGCCGCCGCGGCCGCTGGCGGAGATCGAGGCCGACATCCGCGCTCTCGAGACCGACATCGTGCGCATGCTCGGGGAGATCACGGGGAGCGGCGCGGAGAAGGAGCGATGAGCCGCGCCGCCGCCTCAGTCGAAGCGCACATCTCGCAGACGCTTGTACACCCGACCGCGCAGCGCGATGCGCCCGACCGAGACCAGGCGCCGTGCATCGTCGACCTTGAAGAGGATCCTGTGGTCGCCAACGCGTGCTCGAAGCACACCGGGTCTCCCCCGGACCGCGGCGACGCCGCGCCGGCGTGGCTCGATACCGAGGTCATGAAGCAGAGCCAGCACGGCCGCCCTCGCGTCGGGCGAAAGACGGGCGTACTCCCGGTCGGCCGTCGGCCGCAGTTCGACCCGGTAGTTCAAGCGAAGCCCTCAAGAGCCATGCTTCTTCACCACCTCGTCAAGAGGGATGCCGGCCCCCTCGAGCTCGCCGCTCGCTTCCAGGTGCTCCCAGTCCGCGGCGTCGTGCTGGTCTTCCACGAACTGAGCGACGAACATGTCTTCGATCGGGACGACCGCCGCGAGGGGCTTGCCGTGACGCTTGATCACGAAGCGGTCGCCGCCGTAGGCGCAGCGGCCGACGATCTCGGAGAGCTTCTCTCTGAGCTCGCGCGTGGTCACTGTCTCGGCGTCTCCAAAGTCGTTGTTGGCGATGCGGTCTTCGAGGTCGTCGGGCATGGCGTCATCTCCGGGGGATTTGTGTACATAGATGAATCTCTCGTGATAATGTACACGACTGCGCCTGGTTCCGCCAGTCCTCTTCGTCCCAGCTCAGTCTGCGGGACGCGCTACCTGCTCACAAGGGTGACGAAGGCAAGGCAGGGTGACGTTGGCCTACAGACCCAGCTCTTTGCGGATCTCCGACCAAGGACGTCCCGGCTCGTCCAGCTCGCCGTTGTCGATCGCCTCCTGGATCTCGCAGGCGTCGTTGTAGTCCTCGAGCGCCTGGCAGGCCTGCAGGTCGTAGGTGGCGACGATGGCGATGAGGGGCTTGCCGTGACGCTTCACGACGATCTGCTCACC
>JBAXRL010000431.1:0-3370 GCA_037131205.1 Actinomycetes bacterium
GATAAGGAAGAGGTCCGTGGTTCGAATCCACGTGCGCCCACCAGTGATTTGCAGGTACTTCTCCCGCTAGCCCCTCCGCTCGAATCGCCGTCTGCAATCCTTCTGCAACCCAAATGCCCGGGCGTGCTCGGTCGTGCTCGGTCGTGGTTGGCACGGGGCGCTACTCGTTGGCACCTCGCGGCGCGTAGCCCACTGCCCGACGCACACGCCCGTCGTCGCCTGAGAATCACCTGATTCGGGTGAAGACAACGCTGCGCAGCCCCGGCACACTCACCCGGTAGGGCGGCGCGACCGCGCCGCCGGCACGGAGTGGGGGGTGCGGGCTATGAAGCGGCAGCTGACACGGTTCGCGTGGGGCACGACGCTCGCAGTGCCCGTCCTGGTCGCGACGCTCGCCCTCGCCGCCTGCGGCGGGTCGGGCTCCACGGCATCGAGCTCGCCAAGCGCGGTGAGCTCGTCTTCGGCGGCGTCCAGCATGAGTGCCACTCCCCTGCCGACGCCCACCGTCTCCGGGACCATCGCCTTCGAGAAGGTGACGAAGGCGGGGGACGACCAAGGCGTGGCCCGTATCATCACGAGCGACATCTACGTCGTCAACGCAGACGGTTCGGGTCTGACGATGCTCGCCAGGGGCGCAGGCCGCCTGAGCCACCCCTCCTGGTCCCCCGACGGGAGGAGGATCGTCTACGCCGTCTACGACGAGGCGAACCCCACTGCGGCGCTCTGGGTCATGAACGCGGACGGTTCCGGCCCGAGACAGCTCACGAAGGGGTCGCTCAGAGGCGGGGAACCTGCGTGGTCACCCGACGGCAAGCAGATCGCCTTCAGCGCTAGCGGTGGGTCTCAGGAGGGCATCTGTGTGATCGACGTCGACGGCAGCGGTCTGCGGCGCGTGACGCGCCCGAGCGGTGGGTCGTCGCCGGGCGAGGGTTCGGCCGCCTGGGCGCCGGACGACAGGATCCTGTTTCTCTCGCTCGGCGATGTCTGGAGCACGAAGCTCGACGGGAGCGGACTCGTCCAGCTGACGAAGATCGGGAACGTCGCCGACTTCGCGCTCTCGCCGGACGGCAAGAGCCTCGCCCTCGACAATAACGCCGACGGGGTCGTCGAAGTCGTCGCAACGCGTGGGGGTGGCACCCCGGTCAGGCTCCTCGACCCGGTCTCGGACTTCATCCCCGACGACCCCTATGCCGCTCCTGCCTGGACACCGGACGGGCAGGCCTTGGCGGTGGCGGGCACCGGCCCCAGGGGCTCCCTCCTCTATGTGGTCAACGCGGACGGCTCCGGGCTCTCAGCGGTCCCCGGAGTCAAGGCGGCAGCCTACCCCGCGTGGCGGCCGGAGTAAGGCCGCGCGACCCAGTTGGAGGTCCGTGGTTCGAATCCACGTTCGCCCACCAGTGATTTGCAGGTACTTCTCCCGCTCGCCCCTCCCCCAGGCCCTCGTTCTGCAACCATTCTGCAACCCAAATGCATGGGAAGGGGTGTGGGAAGGGGTGGAAGAGCATGGGTCCACGTGGCGTCGGGGTAGACTCGAACAACGCAGACGGATCCTCGAGGGGAGGCGCTCATCGTGACGACCTTGCTTGTCTCCTGTGTGGACGGCCGCCTGCGCGAGACCCTGCACGAGTTGGAGATGCGCATCGGCTCCGAGAACGGCGACCGCCTGCTCATACCCGGCGGGCCGCTCATGCTGACAGACTCCACACCCGAACACGACTACGTTTCGGCCTGGATCGAGACTATCGTTCGCGGACATGGGATACGGACGGTCTACTTGGTCGCGCATCAGCACTGCCTCGCCTACGAGCGTAAGCTCGGCGGGTTCTTCTACGACGAGCGCGAGGTCATCGAGCGCGACCTGCGGGCGGTGCAACGCAAGCTCAGAGATCGCCTCTTCGGCACGCAGGTCGAATGCTTCCTCGTGCCGTGGCAGGAACACGTCACGGGCGGTGGCTTCGGTCCAGCCGAGGAGCTTGACTGACTCTGGCCGGCGGCCGTTGGCATGAAGGAAGAGGTCCGTGGTTCGAATCCACGTGCGCCCACCAGCGTAGTCGTACTGCGGGTGATATTGGACGCTCCGGCGTCACCTGATCCTCGACGGGCTTTCGCCTGATTCTTGTCACCGGTGGGCTCCATTGCGTAGATCGGTCAGATGGACGCAGGCCTGCAGCCGCTCGCCGACGACGCCTGCGGACGGCGCTAGAGGGCAGAGCGAAATCCCCGGGGGGACATATGTCCACCCGAGGAGACACTTGTACCCTCTAGGGGACACTGCTAGCATGGGGTCTGCATGGACATGTCGTCGCCATATGCCGTCGTTCTCTCCCCTGCCGAGGGGCCGATCCTGGCCGTGCTCGCGGGGACGACCAAGGCGCTGAGCGGCCGGGAGGTCGCACGCCTCAGCGGCGTTTCGGTGAATGGCGCATGGAAAGCGCTCCATCGACTGGCCGAGCATGGCCTGGTCCTTGAGGAGCCGGCCGGTGGCAACACGACGCTCTATGCCTTGAACCGTGATCACATCGCGCACGAAGCCGTCGCCACGCTCACGCGCCTGCGTTCGATCCTTGTCGACCGCATCAGAGAGAAGGTCGCGAGCTGGGAGATCCCGCCGCCGCACGCTTCGCTGTTCGGCTCGACGGCGCGCGGAGACGGCGACACTCGTAGCGATGTCGACCTGTTCTTCGTGCGTCCGACGGGAGTCGGCGAGGAGGACGTGCGGTGGCGGTCGCAGCTCGACGAGCTCGCTGAAGTGATCTGGTCGTGGACGGGGAATCGCGCCAGTGTCGCCGAGATGCCCGAAGACGAACTGGCTTCCCTCCGCCGTGATCGTCCGCCGATCGTCGAAGAAGTCATGCGCGACGGGATCACGCTCGCGGGCGAGCCGGCCTCCTCGGTCCTTGGCAGGCTGCGATGAGCCCGCGCGCCCCCGCCGGCGGACGCACGCAACCATGTGGCGATCCGGAGGCGCGAGTCAAGCTCCGCCGAGCAGAGCAGTACATGGAGGTGGCGGCTCTGATCGTGGACGAGGCCGACCCCGATCCCGATTGGGCGAGCGCGGCAGCCGCGCTCGCCGTTCTCGCCGGGATCCACGCCTCTGATGCAGCGTGCTGCAAGGCGCTCGGCCGGCGCTCCCGTGGACAGGATCACCATGACGTCGAGGTGCTTCTCATGCAGATCGAGCCTCATGGCCGGCAGGCGGCGGCGGCGATGCGCCGACTCATCGATCTCAAGGATGAAGCGCACTACGGCTTCTTCCGCCTGTCCACGCGAAGCCTGAGGACCACCTTCGCGCAGGCCGACCGGCTCGTCTCCTTCGCTCGCGAGGTGCTCGCACGGTAGGCGCTCACCAGGTCTCCGTCACGGCAATCCG
>JBAXRL010000432.1:0-3368 GCA_037131205.1 Actinomycetes bacterium
AGGTTGTCGGGCTCGACGGTCCAGCCGATCTTGAGGACGACCTTGTTGGTCGAGGCCGCCGGCGAGGCGCTGTCGGCGGCGGCCGTAGCGGCTCCCCATACCAGGACGACAGCGAGGGCCAGTCCCAGCAGGGCCGTCAGGCGGCTGACGCTGCGGTTACGCGACCTCTTCATGCTCTTCTCCTTCGCGATCGCCGGGCGCGGCCGGGCGGGCGTCTTCGAGTGGGCCGCGCTCATGTCGGCAGCGCGCGGCCGATGGCCGGTGGCGGCGGCTGGGGCTCTTCATCTCGTGCCCCAGAGTCATCGTCATGTGGTCCTCCCCGAGCCGCCGGCGAAGCGGGCGTCATGCTGGTGTCTGCTCCCGCAGGTAGGCGAGCACCATATCCTCCCAGAGTCGGTAGGTACCCTGGTGGTCGAAGCCCTGGTCGGCGGCGTACTGCACGGCCAGGCCCTCGACGACGGCGACGCTCAGGGCGGCCAGCCTGCCGAGGTCGGTGTCGCTGTGGCCGGTCTGGCCCGCGGCCAGCGTCTGCCGGTCGAGCTCTCTCGACTTCGCATAGTCCGCGGCGAGGTCTGCGCGCAGCCGCTCGTCGCGCATGATGTTCGGCAGCAGTTCGTAGAAGGCCCGGAACCCCTGCCAGTCGGCGGAGATGTGCCGCTGCTCGTCGATCAGCGCCCGGACACGCTCGACCGGCTCCTCGATCTCGTCGAGCCGCACGCGGAGCGCCTCGTCTTCGGATTCCATCAGCGAGTCGATGAGCGCCTCGACAAGGCCCTGCTTGCTCCCGAAGTAGTAGGCGACGAGCGCGCGGTACTCCCCGGATTCCTCTTCGATCGCCTGGAGCGTGAGCTTGGAGTAGCCCTTCTCCGAGAGGATGCGTTTGGCGGCGTCGAGAATGCGCATCGCCGTCGCCGAAGTCGCTACGCCCTTGCCTTGCGCCACTCGCGTCCGCACCGCCACCACTGGCCTCCTCTCGACAGACCACTCTTGCGTCAGCGCTTTGATTGGTCGTACAATAAATACACCTTCACCGAAATGCAAGGGGCCGGCGGCGATTCCCGCCGCGCGGCTCAAGCGCAAAGGAGCAGAAATGCCGCCAGCCACCGCCGATCCTCCCCGCGACGAGGGTCGCCAAGGCCCCACCCCCAGCTCCCTCGGCTTTCGCATGCCGGCCGAGTGGGAGCCGCACGAGCGCTGCCTCATCGCCTGGCCGACGGAGGTCCGCGGCGATCTGTGGGGCGAGCACTACCTGCTTGCCAAGGCGAGCTACGCGGCCGTCGCCCACGCCATCGCGAGGTTCGAGCCGGTGCTCATGCTCGCCCGCCCCGGCGAGGGCGGCGTGGCGCGCAGCTATTGCGGCAGCGACATCGAGGTCGTCGAGATGCCCATCGACGACTCCTGGCTGCGCGACAGCGGCCCGATCTTCGTCGCGCGCCCCGACGGCGCCCTCGCCCTCGCCGATTTCGCCTTCAACGCCTGGGGCGAGAAGTACCACCCCTACGACAACGATGCGGCCATCGGCCGCCGCCTGGCCGAGCACTTCGGCGTCGAGCGCTTCGGCGCCCCGATGGTCCTCGAGGGAGGCGGCATCACCGTCGACGGCCAGGGCACGCTGATCACCACCGAGAGCTGCCTGCTGCATCCCTCCCGCAACCCCGGCCTGACCAAGCACGAGATGACGCAGCTCCTCAAGGACTATCTCGGCGTGAAGAAGGTCATCTGGCTCATCTCGGGGCTCGGTCTGGACGAGGACCCCGACACCGACGGCCACGTCGACGGAGTGGGCGCCTTCGTCGCTCCCGGCCGCGTGCTGCTGCACATGGTGCGCGACCCGCAGCACCCGGACTACGAGAACCTCGTTGAGAACCGCCGCCGGCTGGAGACGACCGACGCTCGGGGCCGCGAGATCGAGGTCGTCGAGCTCGACCTGCGCAGCCGCCCGGTGCTCGTCGGCGACACACCCATCGTCGAGACGTACATCAACTCGTACTTCGCGAACGGGGCGCTGATCGTGCCCACCAGCGGGACCGCGGACGACGAGCCGGCCCTCGAGCGCCTGCGCGAGATCGTCCCCGACCACGAGGTGGTCGGCGTGCCGTGCCCGGTGATCGGCTACGGCGGCGGCGGCATCCACTGCGTGACGCAGCAGGTGCCTCGGGCAGGGGTGCAGCCCAGCTGACGGCCGGCGGGAGCCGGCGGAGCGTATCTCGCCGCGGAGGAGCCTCCGTGGTGCTCGTGGACGCTCCCGGGCACGGGTCCGTCACTTCGTGGGAAAGGGACCGCTGCGCTGGTCGCGACGAGACGGTGCAGCTTGACCACGACCATCTTGTCCGCACTACGCCTCTTCGCGAGTACCCCCGCCGGTCATGCGCACGAGGCCTCGCTGCCCGACCACGATCACGGCGATGATGGCGATGATGGTCGAGAGGATGATGAACGTGGATGAGATGGCTGCCACCGCCGGGCTCACCTCGTAGCGCAGGCTCGTCCAGATGACGACCGGCAGCGTGTAGGTGCTCGGCGTCGTCAGGAACAGGCTCATCATGAACTCGTTGAACGAGATCACGAAGGCGAAGAGCGCGCCCACGGCCATGCCCGGCAGGATCGACGGGACGATGACCAGGAAGAAGGTCCTGATCGGCCCGGCGCCAAGCACGCGCGCCGCCTCCTCGGCGGAGTGGTCCACGTTGATATAGACGGCGCGCACAGCCAGGAAGGCTACCGGCGTGCACCACGGTGAATGGGCGAGAGCGATGCCGACATACGTGCCCGAGAGGTGGATCCGCTGCTCAAACATGAGCAGGCCGACCGCCAGGATCAGGCCGGGCATGAAGAACGGCAGCAACACGCCGAACCCGAGGACATCGGCCCGCTTGCCGTGCGAACGCGCCAGAGCAAGAGCGGCAGGCGTTGCTACCGCCACCGAGATCAGCGCAGCGAGAGCGGCGATGATCAGGCTGTGCCAGAACGGCACGGTCCAGCGCGGGTCGGACAGCACCTGTTCGTACCAGCGCAGCGAGAACTGCATGCTCGGCTTGGCCAGGTACTCACTGGGAGTGAAGGATGTCCAAACGGTGATGACGATGGGCAGCAGGAGAAACACGACACCCACCATCCCCAGGACACGGTAGCTGAGCGACTCAAGGCTCCAGAGGCGGTTCACGGTACGGTCGCCTCCCTCCGTCGCGCGAGGATGCGGCCCACCGATTGCGCCACGACGAGAAGCACGACGATAAGCCCGAAGAGCGATACGGCCAACGCCGAGGCACGAGACCAGTTGAAGGCCGCGAACATGTCTTCGCCGATGTTCTGGCTCACAAACCGCTGGCTGCTGGAGCCCAGCAGGATCGGTGTCGCGTATTCCCCCA
>JBAXRL010000433.1:0-3364 GCA_037131205.1 Actinomycetes bacterium
GCCAGGGCGCGCGCGATCTCGAGGCGCTGGCGCTCGCCGCCGCTGAAGTTGACGCCTCCCTCCGCGATGGGTCCGGAGAACCCCCCGCGGCGGCTCGCCAGAACGTCCCGCGCACAGGCGTCGTCGGCGGCGCGCAGAACCCACTCCTCGGGCACGGTCGTGTCCCACATCGTGAGGTTGTCCGTGCCGCTCCCGGCGAACAGGTAGATGTCCTGGCTCACGCGCGACACGGATCCGACCATGACCTCGCGCGGTATCTGCTCGCGCGGCCTGCCGTCGAAGAGGATCTCCCCTTCCCACGGCTCGAAGAGGCCGCAAACGAGGTTGGCGATGGTGGTCTTGCCGCTGCCCGAACCTCCGACGATCGCCACGCGACGGCCCGGTCGTACGACGAGATTGAAGTCGCGGATCAGGGGCGCCTCGAGCGGGCTGTACCCGAAGGAGAGGCCGCGGATCTCGAGGTGGCCGTCGAGCTTGGGCGTGGCCTCGATGCGGGACGGGGCGGAGGACCTGCCTTCGAGTTGAGGGTCGATTGGCGCCTTGAGCACGTCGTCCAGACGGTTCATGTCGCCGTGTGCCTCCTGTACGGTACCGCCGAGGGTGACGAGTGTCGCGAACGGCGCGATGAAGGCGGCCATCAGCGCCATGAAGGCGGCCAGCATGCCGACCGTCAGTTGGCCCTGGATGACGAACCAGGCGCCCCAGGTGAGCATGATCAAGGCGTTGAACTGGCCGAGAAAGACGGGCACGGAGTTGAGGAGCTGCGTCTTGACGCCGAGCGTCTGGGTGGCGTCGACCACGGCCGCCTGGAACCCGCCGAAGCGGGCGAAGAAGCTGTCCTCCATGCCGCTGGCTTTGATGGTCTCGATCATCTGCAGGCCGGCCATCGTGGTGCCCGTGAGCTTGCCCGCCTCCTGCAGCATGCGCCGGTTGGCGTCGGTGCGGCGCCGCGAGACCACGCGCAGGGCGACAAGGTTGAGGGCGGCGACGAGGATGCCGGTGAGCGTGAGCGGCCACGAATAGGCGCCCATCATGGCGAGGTAGAAGACCAGCGTGAGCAGCGTGATCACCGTGGTCGCGAGCTGGCCCGAGAGCAGCGTGGCGACGATGTCGTTGAGGGCCACGCGGCTGCCGATCTCGCCGGCGTAGCGCTGCGAGAAGAACTGCACCGGCAAACGCAGTACGTGCCAGAAGAAGCGGCTCGACGTGGTCACGGAGAGCTTGACCTGCAGGCGCAGGAGGTAGATCTGCTGGAGCCAGGTGAGAAACGCGACGACGGCTGCGGTCGCGACCATGATGCCGAGCAGGGGGACCACCCAGGACGTGATGCCCTGCACGAGGTAGCTGTCCACGAAGACCTGGGTGAACACCGGCGAGATCAGCGCCGGGATCACCAGCGCCAGCCCGGCGAGGATCACGAAGGCGAGGCCCCCGCGAGAGGTCGCGAGGCGCGGCAGCAAGGCCGCGACCAGGCTCGGCGGCCGGCCGCCGGTCTGGAAATCCGGTCCCTTCTCGAAGAGCAGCGCCACGCCCGTGTAGTCCTCGCCGAACTCCTCGTAGGTCACCCAGCGAGGCCCCCCGGCGGGGTCGTTGAGGAAGATGCGGTTCTTGCCGAAGCCCTCGACGACCAGGAAGTGGCTGAACTTCCAGAACACGATGAAGGGCGGCTTGCGGCGCCGCAGCTCCGCGACTTCAAGCCGCCAGCCGCCCGCCTCGAGGCCGAGGGCGCGCGCCGCCTTGAGGATGCTCGTGGCCTTGCTGCCGTCGCGCGAGACGCCGCAGCGCACGCGCAGCTCTTCGAGCGGCACGTAGCGGCCGTGGTACGCGAGGATTATGCCGAGTGCGGCGGCGCCGCACTCCACAGCTTCCATCTGGAGGACCGTCGGGGTCCGCACCCGGCGGTACGGCTGCTCCATCAGTCCCCGCCGCCCAGGAATCGACTGAGCCCCGGGAAGGCGTACGTGATCGGCGGGTCCTCAGACAGCACGATGCGGGCGCTGCACGCGGTCCCGGAGGAGATCTTCGTGTTGGGACCGCGCGACGACGACCACGCGTAGCCGCTGGGGTTGCCGGGCGCCTCGATCAGCCTCGCCTGGACGCGCAGCGTCGGCCCGGCGGCCGAGAACTGCTGCACCAGGTAGTCGTTCTGCAGGACGGCGGCCATGCTCTCGGGGGTCGACGGCAGTATGGCCACGAAGATGACCACACCGCGCAGATAGCCGTACTCCTCGACGTTGACGGTGGACGGGATGATCTGCGCCTTCTGACCGGGCCTGACCTTCTTGCCGACCTCGTCGGGAAGATAGAGCGTCACCAGGAGGGGCTCGTCGGTGGGCTCGATGCTGACGAGAGGCGCTCCCGGTGCCAGGTACTGCCCCGCGTAGGCTTGCAGGGAGTCGACGACGCCCGAGTATGCCGAGACGACCTCGGCCGGCGCGGACGGCCCCGCGGCCTGCGAGTCGGAAACGGCGATGGTGGCGACCGTCTGCCCGACGCTGACGCGGTCGCCGAGGCCGACGTCAAGCTTCGCCAGCTGGCCCGCGTACGGAGTGACGACGCGCAGCGTGTGGCCGCCGCGCAGCAGCATCCCCTCACCGCTGACCGTGGTGGCAAGCTTGCCGATGGAGGCCCACACTACGGCCGTGATGATGAGCGCGGCGACCGCGCCAAGCGTCAGCCAGGCGCGCGGATGCGTGACGGTCACGAGTCGGTCGAGCTCGTCGATGTCGTTGAGCCGGGCGAGCGCCTCGTGCCTGAAGAGAGTGTTCTTATCCGTGCGCGGCATGGTGTTCGCCCACCTCCCTGGTCACAGGTCCAAGCATACGTCATTTGGAGCGCAGGGTTCGTTCACCCGCCGGACGCGGCGCCGGCGGCCCCGCGCATCCGCGCTGCGCTTCGTGAGCGCACGGCGCCCCGGGTTGCGTAGTTCGCATTCCTCGCGGCATGGGCCACGAATCGTGCGGCAAACCTCGCGGTCAGGTTGCGAACCAGGCACGCAGCGGCCGGCCCTGTGGTACCCTGTCGCCCAGCGAAGAAGGAGGCCCCGTGGCCAGGGCGAGAGCGACGTATCTGTCGGAGCGCGAGAAGGACTTCCTCCACGAGAAGACCCTGGAGGTCCTCGAGAAGGTCGGCGTGGCGTACAACACGCCGCAGGCTATCGAGCTGCTGGCGGCGGCCGGCGCCGAGGTGGACCGGGAGGCGCTCACGGCGAAGCTCACCTGGGACATCATCGAGCCGTGCCTGAAGACCGTGCCGAAGACGGTGCTGCTCGCCGGGCGGCGGCCGGAGGACGATCGTGTGCTGGGCGAATGGCCCCTGCACACGACCACCGACGGCATCCAGACCTACGTCTACGACGATCTCA
>JBAXRL010000434.1:0-3359 GCA_037131205.1 Actinomycetes bacterium
TCGGTGGAGAGGCAGGCGAAGGGCACGAGGTTCTCGCCGGCCGGGCCGGTGGAAAGCACCTTGGCGCCCGGCCCCATCTCCGTGCGGATGAGCTCTTCGAGCGGGGCCGTCTCCAAGCCCCAGTAGCGGCCCGTGGCGGGCACAAACTCCACCTTGTCGTCGGTGATACGCACGAGGACGGGGTGGGGGGCGCGGCCCGTGATCACCACGAGGTCGTACCCGGCGAACTTGAGCTCGGGGGCAAACGAACCGCCCACGTAGGAGTCGAGCAGCGTGCCCGTGGCGGGGCTCTTGCAGCCCACCGCCAGGCGCGAGCAGGTGGCCGCCAGCGTGCCGGCGAACGGGCCCGTCGCGAGAATCAACGGATTCTCAGGGGCCAAGGGGTCGGTGCCTGGGGCCAGCTCGTCGAACAGGTAGCGCAGCAGCAGGCCTTTGCCGCCCACGAAGAGCCGCGCCCACTCCGCGTCGAGCGGCTCGACCGAGGCGCGCAGCCCCGTGAGGTCGAGCCTGAGCACGTTACCTGTATAGAAGTCCATCGAGTCTCCTCAGCTCGTTCCGCGAGCGTACCGCAAGGAACCGGCGGTCCCCCGCCTCAACCGTCCACCGCCGGCGGGATCAGCACGAAGTTACCGAGCTGCTTCTTCCCGGGGAGCTCGCGCTGCGCGTCCGCGATCTGCCCGAGAGGGAACGTCTTCGCCACGAGCGGCTGTATCTCGCCGCGCTCGATGTAGGCGACGAGATTGGGAAAGACCGGCGCGTCCCACGCGGTGCAACCGATCAGGGTCAGATCCTGCAGGTAGAAGGTGCGCTTGTCGAGCGTGACCAGCGGGCCGGCTATCGCTCCCGACGAGGCGTATCGCCCGCCTCTCTTCAGCGCCCTCAGCAGGCCGTCGAAGGCCGGGCCCGCCACGTTGTCGATGACCACGTCCATGGACTTCTCACCGACGGCCGCGGCGATATCGTCGCCGGTCTCGACGACACGATCCGCGCCGATGGAACGCAGCTGCCGCAGCCACTCCTCGCGAAGGCTGCGGTCGGCGGGCGAGGTCTCCGGGTGGAGCTGCCCGAAACGGTAGGAGTCGTCGGCCGTCACGATGGCGCCGCGGCGCTTCGCCAGCTGCACGGCCGCCGAACCGACGCCTCCCGAGGCGCCGGTGACCAGAACGTGCTCGCCCTTCGCCACGCCGGCGCGATGCACCATGTTCTCGGCGGCCCCGTAGGAGCACGGGATGGTGGCCAGCTCGATGTCGCTCCAGGCGCACTCCACGGCGAATATCTCCGAAGCAGGGACCTTGACGAATTGCGCGAACGCGCCGTCGAAGTCGGAGGCCATCCAGGTGTTCTCCATGGACGCGAAGCCCAGCGGGCGCATGCAGGCGCGCACCAGCACGCGCGTGCCTATCGTCGCTGCGTCGCCGCCGGCGGCGACCGCGACAACGCGACCGCAGCAGTCGGTGCCCTGGATGAAGGGGAACGGGGTCGGCGCGCTCCAGCCCCCGTCCGCCTTGTGTCTCGCCTCCCGCTCCTCGGCCTCAGCCGTGCTCTCGGTACTGTCCGTCACGGTCTTCGAGTACCAGCCGAGGCGCGTGTTGATCTCCGTGTTGTTGACGCCGGCGGCGAGGACCTGCAGCAGGACTTCGCCCGGCGCCGGCTTCGGGACGGGCACCTCACGGTAGTCGAGCTTATCCAATCCACCATTGCCGGTGGTGACGACCGCCATCATCGTCGCGGCGGCGCCTTCGAGGTCGAAGCGATCCTTGTCGAGGATTGTTTGTCTGCGCACTACATCGTCCAGCGTCGTCATGATCGCGCTCGCTTTCTTTCACGCTCAGGACGGGCCTCCGCCTCTGCGACCAGACGCGTCATCTGCGCCTGCACATCGTCGGGCAGCGGCTCCGGCCGATACTCACGCAGGATACGCCGCGCCTCTGCCAGCGAACGCTCATGGATGTCGGTGCCGCCCAGCGCCAGCCAGTCCTCGTGCACGCGGCGGTCGATGTACCGCGGCTGGCTCTGCTCGCGCATATGCCGCATCGTCGCTTCGAGACTGAGGTAGTCGCCGGACGATCCGACGGCGCAGATGTCGTCGACGGCCAGCGTCTCGTCATCGACGCGGATGCCGGCCGCGCACTGCCGGATCATGCCGACGAGCTCGGCGTCCATGACCAGCTGGCCGAAGTCGAAGGTGAGCCCCGACTCGATGATGCCGGCGCCGGCGATCACATTCGCGCCGGCCAGAGCCGCGAATGTGGCGGTCAGTGTCTTCTCGTGGCCGGACTGCGCGTCGGGGAGCTTGCTGTCGCCGAGGCCGCCGGCGACGAAGCTCGGCAGGCGGTAGTGCTGGGCCAACTGCGCCACCGCAGCGGTGATGAGGGCGAGCTCAGGTGAGCCGACGCTGGCCGACGCCAGGCGCAGGTCCATGCCGGTGCTCACGCTGCCGTAGATGACCGGCGCGCCGCGCTCGGCGAGCTGGGCGAGCGTGATCCCTGCCAGTACCTCGGCATTGTGTACCACCAGCGTGCCGGCGAGCGTGATCGGGGAAGAACCGCCGGCCATGGCCATGGACACCACGTTGATGCCGACGCCACTGCGCACGCCCGCGAGGATGACCTCGCAGCAGTCGCGGGCCAGCTTGAGGGGGCTCACGGGGCACGTGGTGAAGGTGACCAACGGGCGCTCGCGGACGGCGTCCGCGGACCCCAGGATGGCCGCCTGCAGACCCACGATGCGCTCCGCGAGGAAGCCGTTCTGGGGGCCGAGGAAGACGTGCTTGGTCGTGCTGCGCAGGATCGCGTCGGCCGTGTGCAGGGCGGCGACCTGTGGGGGAACGTCGTGGGCGCCGAGCGCCCGATTGCAGATGCCGAGCTCATCGAGGGCATCGACCGCGGCGGCGGAGGCTGCGACGTCCTCCTTGCGCGGTTCGCGGCGCTCGCCGCTGAAGGGGTCGATGACGAAGATGCCCTCGCCGAAGCTCGTGAAGACACCCCGTCCCCGCTCGACGACCACGTCGCGGGCGCGGTCTCGTCCGTGCAGGACCAGTGTGGGAGGCGCCGAGCGAACGGCGTCCTCGACGACGTGGGGCGGGATGCGCACCATCTTCGTCGCCAGGTCCACCCGGCACCCGCCGTCGGCCAGCACGTCCAGGGCATCATCGGATTCGACGAACACGCCGGCTTGCCCCAGGACCTCAAGCGTCGCCAGGTGGATGTCGTCGACGCCGTCCGGGCTGAGCACCCGCAAGCTCACGCCGGCGAGGCGCCGGCGTTCGGCGGCGGCATTGCGCTTCATCCTCCCTGCCTCCTGTTCACGTGCGCCCCACCCCCAGCTCCCTCTCGGCGTCCTCGACGATCGCGCGCATC
>JBAXRL010000435.1:0-3352 GCA_037131205.1 Actinomycetes bacterium
TGATGCCGGTGAACTGCTGAAAGAACATGAGGCCCACGCCGATGATCAGCGCCGGCCGCAGCCATCGCACGAGCAGCTCGCGCACGCCGCCGTTCGGGGCGCCGGCGATCGCCGCCTGCAGCGTCGCCAGGTCCGCGTCGGCCTTGCTCGGGCCCACGGCGCGCATCAGCACGGCGCGCGCCTTGTCAACAAGGCCGCGCCCCACCAGCCAGCGCGGCGACTCGGGGACGAACAGCATGCCGATGCCCAGCAGCAGCGCCGGGATGACGCCGCAGAGAAACATGTAGCGCCAGCCGTTGTTCACGTCGGCGAAGGCGCGGTCGACGCCGTACGAGCCCAGGATGCCGATGGTGATCGCCAACTGGTTGAGTGATACCAGCTTGCCGCGATGCTCCGCCGGCGCGATCTCGGAGATGTAGAGAGGCACCACGCACGAGGCGAATCCGATGGCCACGCCGATGACCACTCGGCCGGCGATGAGCCACTCGATGCTCGGCGAGAGACCGGTGCCGATGCTGCCCACGAAGAAGACGGCCGCCGCCGCGATGATCACTGTCCGCCGGCCGAAATGGTCGGCCAGCTTGCCGGCCGCGGCGGCCCCGGCCATGGCGCCGATGAGCACCGCGCTGACGACGACCTCCTGCATACCGCTGGAGAGGCGCCACTGGTCCTTGACCAGCACCACGACGCCGGAGATGACCCCGGTGTCGTAGCCGAACAGAAAACCGCCGACCGCCGCCAGAGTCGCCACGAAGACGACGAACCGGCTCTGCGCTCTGGCGGAGTCCGGGTCGGCGCGCCCCGTCGGGGCGGACCCGCTTGCCGCTGTCGTCATGATGCACCTCCGCTCAAGCTTGCCGACCCCACTGCGCCGGCGGCGCACTGCGGGTATCGGCAGCCCGGCGACGCAGCATTAGGTTCGGCGTCCTCGGGTGCACGCCTGCGCGCGCCGGAGCCCGAAGAGCCTGTTACCGTCAGAACACCCTGGCGGCGCGCTCGAGCACGGCTTGCGGCACATGAGCTCCCACGGCGGCCGCCGCCGCCCTGTTCACATAGAGGAGCGTGTCCGCATCCAGTTGCAACGGGGTCGTGGCGGGATCCTGGCCGCCCAGCACCTCAGCCAGCAGGCGGCCTCCGGCTCTGCCGGCCTTGCCGAAGTCGGGACCCAGGCCGGCCACGGCCCCTTGTGCGACAAACCCGGGGTCGTTGATGAACAGCGGCGTCTTGTCTCGCCTGGTGACCGCGACCACGTCGTCGAACACTCCCATCACCGTGTTGTCCCCCGTGACGTAGAGCGCCTGCGGGTTGCCCGGACCGCCCGCCTGAGGCCTGCCGCCGAGGAAGCCCTCGAGGGCGCTCCTGACGTCCTCCGGCCGTCGCACCATCAGCTTGGCGAGGTGGATGCCCTTCGCGGCGCAGTACTCCTCCATGATCTCGACGGCGGCGCTCGAATTCGCCTCGCCCGGGTTGTACACGGTCCCGATGACCGCGACCTCGGGCAGGCACTCCATGATGAGGTCGATGGTCTGCTCGACGGGCGGCGGCGAATAGACGCCGGTCAGGTTGGGCGGGTGCTCGTCGGGGGACGCGGCGACGCCCGCCGCCATCGGGTCGTACACAGAGGTGAAGACGACGGGCTTGTCTTTGACGTACTTTGCGGCGGCCACGAGGCACGGCGTGGTGAGCGGCACGACGGCGTCGAGCTCGGCGGCGGCGAAGGCGCGAGCCGCGCTCTCGATGGTCGCCGCGTCGCCGCCGCAGTCGCGGCGCTCGATGTGCAGGTTCTTGCCGAGCGTGTACCCCTGTTCCGCGAGGCCCGCGACCAGGCCTCGATACGCGGACTCGGTGTCGGGGTCGGGGCCGAACTGGAAGACGCCGAGCGTCTTCGTGCTCTGCCCGCACGAGCCGGCGAGCAGAGCGAGAGGCACCAGCATGAGGACAAGCAGCGCCGTCCGCGCGAACCGGCCACCTCGCGGCAGCCATGTCGATTCCCTCGAGCGCCCGCGCATCCCCAACCCCCCGGTCTGTGAGTCGATCTGCGATCCTTGCGACACTATTCGGCATCCGGCACGGTTTGCTCACTCCCCGAACAGGTCGATGACGTCGGGAGTCATGGGCAGTCGCGCCATCTCGGCTCTGTCCGGCCGGTAGCGCTCGAACAGGACGTCGAGTCGCGGTTGTCCCGCACCAGGCTCGAGGAGCCGTATGATGTCGATGGCGCCGTAGCCGGGCAGGATGCCGGCGCTCACCCGGGCGGCGAACCAATCGGGATGAGAGCTCTGGCTGATGTACGACGAGGTCGCTTCCTGCCAGTCCTCGGCATAGGTCTTCTGCAGCACCTGCGAAGCGGCCGTGCGGTCGAACTGGAGGTCTCCCGGCTGGGGCAGCAGCGAACGCGTGTACCAGCCGTGCTCGCGGATGCCGTAGAGCGCCGGCCGCGGGCTGCCCGGAGTGTCGAAGGCGCCTTCGTCGAGAAGCGACTGCACGATCCGCGCGAGCCCCCAGTGCTGGGGGTGCGCCCACGTCTCGCCGGGGTTGAGCGTGATGATGATGTCGGGCCGGGCCAGACGGACGACCTGTTCGAGGCGCTCGGTGAGAAGCCCCTTGTCCCAGTTGGCCACCCCGTTGTCCCAACTGTCTTCGAAGTCCGCGCGCTGCAGGCCCGACAGAAAGTAGATCGTCGTGACGCCGTGAAGCGAGAGGCTGTCGATGAATTCCTTGCGCCGTTCCCGGGCCAGGGCGACGTGGCTCCGTATCTGTCGCCGGCGAGGGCCCTGAGGAGGCGTCGTGAGCCAGGTCCCAGGGCCGGGGTGCTTCTCGACAAGGATGTCGTCGTCGGTCGTCGGGTCGTAGGGAGCGCGCACCGCCTGGACCACCTGCCCGTTCTCTCCGTTGGTGACGAGCGCGATGCTGACCTCCCAGCCCCGTTCGCGGAAGCGGCCGAGGTCGAACATGGTCTCGTCATCGGGGTGGGCGGTGATGAGGAGGACCCTGGGGGCGGCGGGCGGCTTCGGGCTCTCGCGGTCATCAGGACCTGCGCAGGAGCACGACGTCAGGACCGCCAGGACGAGCGCGACGCACAGGCCCAGGCGAAGGCGCCGCGAGATGCGGAGCGGGCCGCGGCGGCGACACCCTGTGTTCGGCGGCACGTCGATCCCCCGACCCCTCGTCACTCCCCCTTGATCACCATCAGGGTGATGTCGTCGAACTGGGGGACGTCCCCGGTGAACTCGCGCACGCCCTCGAGGATGTTCGTCAGGATCTCCTGTGCGGTCAGCCGGACGCTCTTCCTGATGATTGCATTGAGTCGCTCTTCACCGAACATCTGGAGCTCGGCATCGACCGCTTCCGT
>JBAXRL010000436.1:0-3349 GCA_037131205.1 Actinomycetes bacterium
GAGCTCGCCGGCGGCGCCTACCACGGCATCGGCATCGGCGATTGCCTGCGCGAGGGAGCGGCCGCGGCCGAACGTGCTCTCGAGCACGTCCGCGGCCTGCCCGAAGACGCCGTGCCGCCGCAGCCCTCGGACGTGCCGGCCGGCAATGGCGTCACGGACTGGAACGGGCGGCGCTCCAGACGTGGCGCGGATTCCCGCCCGGCCTGAGCATCCATCCCTGGGCGGACGGCCTCCTCAAGGTGCGCGCGGCATCTGACGATAGTGAGGGCAAGTGAATGGTCGGGCCGGTGGGAGTCAGGCCCGGCAGAATCAGCGAAAGGGGTCGTCTTGAGCGGCAATTCAGTGTACATCTGGGCTTTGGTGAGCGCGGTTCTGTTCGCCGCCGCCTGCTACTTCGTGGCCAAGGCCAAGGGTCGCAGCGTCGTCATGTGGACGATTCTCGGGTTCTTCTTCAGCTGGATCCCTCTGCTGATCGTGGCCATCATGCCGCGCAAGCAGTCGACGCCGTAGATGATCGCTCCGCCCGCGGCCTGACGGCCCGGTCGTGCGAGGGGAGGCGGGGCGCTCGCGAGAGCGCCCCGCCTCCCCTCGCCGCGTACGCGGACGGGGCGGGCGGGGGCTCTTCCGGCCCCGCCCGCCCCGTCGCCCGTGCGGCGTCTCAGCGACGCCTCAGCTCCGTGTCAGCGCTCAGGGCGTGTCGTCGTAGCTGCCCGTGTAGATCGCGTTCGCGAGCAGCCTGAAGGTGCCCTCCGTGCCCGCCCTGAAGGCGGTGACGGGCCCGAAGTACGTCACGCGCCCCTCGCCGTAGAAGCCGTGGACCACGATGGGCTTGCCGGTCGCGTCCGCCATCGGAGGCTGGCCGGCCCAGAACCCGGCCAGCAGGAACGGATCCTCGTAGGCGGCGTCGATCGAGACGCCGGCGCCGAGGTCGGTGAACCACGTGATCGGGAAGGCGAAGGTGTAGCCGGACTCGCCAAGCCCCGCGGCGTTGAGACTGTCGTCGGCGTAGTGTGTCGCACCCAAGGCGTTGTTGGCCCAGTAGAAGTCGGAGCTCACGCCGCCCTGGCCGGTGACGGGGAGCAGGCCGTCGATGACGCCGTACGGGCCGTTGGCGATGTACGTACCGCCGTCCTTGACCCACTGCATCAAGGCTTGGATATCAAGCCCGCTCGTGTCGTCGCAGACGAGCACGTCGTACTCGGTGAGATCGGTGCTCTCGTCGATGCGGTCGGCGAGGAAGAAGAGGTTCTCGAGGGCGTACCACGTGGGTCCGTCGTAGTAGACGGCCACCTTGGGCAGCCCGGTGATCGCCCCACGCCGGTCCTTGAAGTACAGCGGCTGCGTCTCCACAGAACCCGCATCGACGGTCGTGACGTCGATGTTGAAGACCTTGGCCGCGGCGACGAGCGTGTCGCGGACCCGCGGCTGCGAGGGCGTGATGAGGAAGGCGCCGAGAGGCACGCTCGTGCTCGGCGAACCGACCACGCGGTCGACCTTGACCGCGTCTGACAGCAGCGCGTTGACGGCTGCCACGGCGTTGTTGCTGCTGTTGGCGATCATGTAGGTGGGCCCGTTCCCGCTCACCGTGCCGTCAGGATCGGGCGCGGAGGTGACCGGCGTCTGGGGCGCTGAGAACGCGTCGTCCACCTGGTAGCGCGTGAAGCCCCAGCTCTCGGGGAGCTGCCAGGCGCAGGCGTCGTACATCTCGGTGGCTTGCCCCGAGACGTCCTCGCCGTACCAGAGCATCGCGTTGGCGATGCCGCGCAGGGGCTGCCGCAGCGGCACGATGTACGAGCCGGCGGGGAACTGTTGACCGCCGGGCGCCGAGAAGGACGCCGTGGCCTTGAAGACGCGGATGCCGTTCTGCAGGAGATGGCGCACGGCGCTCCGGGCCTGGAGGTCGTCTGCCTGGAGGCTCGAATCGACGGGGATGACGTAGGCGAACGGGTAGGTGATCGGTGCGGGCACGTCGGCGGTCACCGGCTGCGAGGCGCCCGACTCGGCGCGCAAAAAGCGGTTGAGCTGGTCGGTGAGCATGCCGACGCGGTTGTCCGCGGCGTACTCGGCGCCCTGCAGGATGCCGTAGTAGTGCGCGTCCACGCCGTCTTCGGTCTTGTAGGAGGTCTCCATCGTCGAGCCGACGAGGCCGTAGAACATCGCGAACTGCGGCGTGTAATACGGGCTGTAGTCTTCAAAGCCCTCGCTCTTGCCGGTGCTCGGGTTGATCCAGTCGCGGTACGGGATGTCGACCTCGACGACGGTGTTGTCTTCGATGGCCGCCTCGATGGACTCGGCTGCAGGCAGCGCCCACTTGATCGAGAGATCCCACTCGTAGTTGGGGTCGTGCGGGTTGGTGGTGGGATCGATGATCATCGGGTTGTAGTACCCGTGCAGGTCGAGGAACATCGCCGGGTGCCACTTCACGATCTGCTTCACCATGGCCTCGACCTCCGGCTGTGACTGCGTGACCCAGTCGCGGTTGAGGTCGAACCCGTTGTCGTTCTGGCGCACGTCGAGCACGCGGCCGTCCGGGTTCTGGCAGGCGTTGATGAGCACGACGTCGTTCTTGAGGATCTTCCTGGTGACGGCGTCGTTGGAGAAGGCCAGCTTGCGGATGAGCATGAGGCCGGCGTCGACGCCGGTGGTCTCGCCGCCGTGGATGCTCGCATTGATGAACACGGGCAGGCGCAGGTCGCCGCCCTTGGCCAGCATGGCCGCCGCCGCTGAGGGGTCGTGGAGCTGCAGCTCGACGAACTTGAGCCAGCGCTGCCTGGCCGCCGGGGACGCCCACTTGTTCTGGATGGTGACCAGGTACAGTGGGCGGCCGCCGGCCGACTCGCCGAAGACCTTGACGCTGACGCGGTCACTGCGCGCGTCGATGGACTTGAGGATCCCGCCGAGCTGCGAGTAGAAGGTGTAGCTCGGGTACGGCTTGATGGGGCGCTCGCCGCCGGCGAGCCGCGGCGACGCGTACGTGACGGCGCTCGCCAGCGGACGATCGACGCTCATCGCCTTGCTCATCGGCGAAGCGAGCGCCGGCGCGGCTGCGACGAGGATGATGCCCAGAGCGAGCAGAATGACGACCAGTTTCCTCACGTGTGCCCCCAGAGTCGAGATGGCTGATCTTGCCGCTCGATTATGTCAATCGCATCGGGCGAGCGCAATACACAGGGTGCATACGAAACTTGCAGGCGCGGCGAGGGCCGCCGGGGCTCCCGCAGAGCGCCCCGCCGGCCCTCGTCGCGCCGCGTCAGTACTTGCCGACCAGCTTCCAGATCCAGCGGTGCGGCGCGTGCATGCTGAAGCCGGGCTTGTTGTACATCACGGCGCAGTGGCCGGTGATCACGTG
>JBAXRL010000437.1:0-3349 GCA_037131205.1 Actinomycetes bacterium
GCCGCCGAACAGGATCAACCACTTGAGCAAGGAGCTGGAATCGGCGCCGGCGCCGTCGCCGTCGCCGCCGCCTGCGGTCATGCTCCTCACGCGGTCGAGGTTGAGGCTCGCGGCTTTCGCGAGCTGCGGCGCGCTGGACGACTTCTTGAGATCGGTGAGCACGGCGATAGCGGCAGCGTCGTCGCCCTTCTCGGCATCGACCAGCGCAAGACCCATTTTGGCGTAGTCGTTGGTGGCCGTCTCGTTGGAGGCGGTGAAGTCGGCCGTGGCTCCATCGAGGTCGCCCTTTTCAAGCTTCGCCATGCCGCGCTGATAGTACGCCGCGGACAGGTCGGCGTTGATCGTCTCGATCATGTCGCCGCCCTGCTCCGACTGCGCGAGGCGCTCGAGCGAGGATATGCCCTGGTCGTAATCCCCTTGGGCGCTGAGGGTGGAGGCCAGGGCCAGGTCGGTCTGAGCGCTGGGCGCGGTGGCGGCCGACTGCTCGAGATAGGCCTGGGCGTCGGCGTAGCGCCCGTCCTGAGCGGCGATCAGGCCGAGGTTGTACAGCGCGGCCGCCTTGACGCTCTTGCCGTTCTTCGTCGGGGGAGTGTCCTGCGCCCGACGCGTGGGCGGCTCGGCCTTGTCCGCATCGCCCTGGAAGAGATAGCCGGCGCCGATGTTGAGGTCGGCGCCTCGGTAGACCTTGTTCAGGCGCAGAACCTTCTGCAGCAGCGGCAGCGCCTTGCCGTAATCGCCGGTCTTGATGTAGCACACGGCGAGGTTGTTGAGAGCGTCGGTGTCGGCCGGGTCCAGCTTGACCGCCTGCTTGAACAGGTCCGTCGCCGTGGGGATGTCGCCGCCGGCCAGCGCCTTGCAGCCGAGGTTGTACGGGTGCTGCGTCGCGCCCGCCGCGGGCCCTGCCGCGACGGCGAGGCTGGCGAGGAGCAGCAGAAGGGCGACGCCCGAGAGGGCGCCCGCCCACCGGCATCCGCTCAGTATGTGGTCGGTCGACATCATTGCTCGCTCACGGCTTCAGTAGGGTTCGACCTGGCAGGAACAGGGCTGGTCGGACTGGCAGGTGCAGCTCGACACGCCCTGACACGTGCAGACCGCGTCGCAGGTGCAGGCCGCGGGGGTTCCGCTGTCCGCCACGCAACTGCACGCCGCGACTGCCTCGCAGGTGCACACCTGGTTGCAGGTGCACACCAGATTGCACGTGCAAAGGGAGCCGCCGAAGGCGTCGTGCCCGGTGAGCCTGGTCTTGGTCGTGTGGGCGCGCGTCTCTTTGCCGGGCTTCCTGGTCTTCTTTGGTACCTTCTTCGGCGGGGAGACCTTGCGAGAGGGATTCTCGGGCGCGACGAACGTCTCGGGATCGGGGTACTCGTAGTCGGGCTGAGGCGCGCTCCAGTGCAGCACCTCGGGAGACGCGCTCGACGACGGCGTGGACGAAGCCGGCGCGGACGAAGCGGGCGTCGACTTCAACGTGTCGTCGGGCGCGCTCTCGCCGGCGCGAAGGGCGGCCCATTCCACGGGCGCCTCGCTCTCGTAGACGGAGAGCTTCGGCGGCTCGTAGCCGCCGTCGGCCGCAAGGCCGCCGCCGTCTAGACCGTCGCTGCGCTGGTCGTCGGACACCGGATCACCTCCTCGAGCTGGTCCAGCGTGAGTCGCCGGTTGATGGCGCAGCGCGCGATGACGGCGTCGTCGGCGCCCGGATAAAGCCGCTTGGAGGGGCAGTCGCCGGCGCAGTGATACTTCGAGAAGCAGCGCGCGCAGCGCGGCGCGTCGTTGACCGTCAGGCGGCGCAGGGCGGCGATTCGCGCCTCGTCGAAGACGAACGACCTGCGCGCCGGGTCGTGGGAGCCGTAGATGAAGGTCTCGGCGCGGGGGTCGTCGCGGCCGGTGATCTCGTAGCACGCGGTGACGTCGCCCTCGGTGGTGATGTTGAAGCTGGGCCTGCTCGCCTGGCAGAAGGAGCACGACAGGGACGCCTGATGCGCGCCGGAGTAGGAAACCTCCACGTCGTGACCGGAGGCGTACTCGCGGCAGGCGCGGAAGACCTCGACGAAGCGCTCCGCGCTCGGCGGCCGCAGGCCGTTACCGAGCGAGCGGCCGCACACGAACAGCGGCTCGAGGTGGATCGTCTGGAGACGATAGGCGTCGACCAGGTGGCGCACCGTCTCCAAGGCATGGTCCATCGCCTCCGCCGTGCACGTGAGCCGGGCGCCCAGCGTGCAGTCGCCGCGGGAGAGACGCGCGAGGGTGCGTTCGACGGCGGCCGACGAGGGACCGCCGTCGGCGCGCGGCCGCAGGCTGTTCTGCACGGCCGCCGGACCGTCGATCGAGACCATCACCGAGGTCATGTTCTCGGCCAGGTAGTCGCGCATGCGGTCGCTGATGACGCCATTGGTCGCGGTCCCGGTGCGGAGATCGATGGCGTGTTCCCGACAGCGCCGACCGGCGTGCTCGAGGCAGTGCCTCATGGTCTCGCCGGCGAGTGTCGGCTCACCGCCGCCGTGGAAGGTGACCCTCACCTCGGTCTGGCCGTCGGCCACGGCGTTGTCCACGACGAAGTCGATGGCGTCGAGGGCGATCTGCTCGTCCAGGTAGTGCGGCTCGTCGCCGCCGGACGCATAGCAGTAGACGCAGCGGAGATTGCAGGCCGACGTGAGGAAGAGGGTGACCGCGGTGGGGCGGAGGGCGATTGGCTCGAGGTCGGCGGCCGGGGGTTCGCCGCCGCCGGCGGCCAGGACCGGCGCCGCGTCGCTCGCGCGGCGCCTGCCGTTCGTCTTGTCGATGAGCTTGAGGTCGACGAGAAGATCGAGCACCTCGCGGGTGCGGGCGTCGCGAGTCACGGCGCGCTCGGCGGCGATGTCGGCGAGCAGATCGAGCGTGGCGTCGTTGACCACCGCGCTCGTTCGAAGCAGAGGCGCGTATACCAGGTGCTCGCGGCCGCGCGGCAGCGAGAAGACCTCGGTGGCCAGCCGGTAGCGGGTCACGCCCGCTCTCCCGTGATCTCGTTGCTCGACCCGTACACGCCGAAGACGAGGCCTGCCCCCGACAGGGCTTGCAGGCAGTCCAGAGTGCCGGCGCGCGCCGCGGCGGCCGGGATGCCGTACGAGGCGGCCAACTGGGCGGCGAGATCGTCGACCGTGCGCCGCCCATCGACGCCGCGCCACACGTGCGCCGCCGAGCGGTTCAGGCGGAAGACCGGCCCGTGCGGGTCGACGGGCGTGGGGCGCAATTCCACGCCGCGGCCGCGGACAGTCTCGATGAGGTTCTCGGCGCGTCGCGGCCGCGACGGCGCGGCCGCCGCGGCGCGATCGTCCTGCCGCCGCCAGGGGCGACCCAGGGCGAGCGCCACGGCGGC
>JBAXRL010000438.1:0-3344 GCA_037131205.1 Actinomycetes bacterium
CTAGGGCGACACCTGCGGCGAGAACCTGCCGGCGTAGGTGAAGGTGCCCGCCTGCCGATCCCAGTCCACGAGGAAGACCTCTGAGGTCGGAGAACGGAAGGTGAACAGGCGCCGACCTTCGTCGTCCACCACGCTGGCTGAACGGCGATTGTCATCCTCCTTGACGCGGCCGGTCGTGTTGCAGACCAGCAAAGGGAGACCGGTGAGCCGCGAGTCGCGCTCCCAGACGCCACTTGGCCCCATCTGCCCCGGTGCCCAGCACGCCGGCGACACGAGGATCTGGGCGCCGGCCGATGCAGTCCTGTGAGCGAGCCGACGCGGCCACGCGTCGGCGCACACAAGCACACCCACGTCGACGCCGTCGACGGCGAAGACACCGACCCGCTGTCCCGGGCTCGCCCACCCTTCGACCGCGCTGGGGATCACGATCCGCTTGTGGTAAGCGCCCAGGACACGGCCGCTCTTGTCGATGACGACCACGCTATTGTGTAGACGAGCCGGCGACCCATCGCGGGTCGGCATGCCGACGAACAAGGTCACCGCATTGCTCCGCGCCAGGTGGGAAAAGGCGGCCACCCGGTCCGACGAAAGCGGGTCGATCCAGTGCAGGCCGATCTCCCGGCGGAAGAAGTACCCGCTCAACGCCAACTCCGGGGTGATGCACCAGTCGGCGCCGCGATCCGCTGCCTCGGCGACGGCGGCGCGGATGAGGGCGATGTTCCCCACGAGATCTCCCGAGGCCGGGGCAATGTGCAGCAGAGCGATGCGCAGCGGCTGGGGGGCGGGCGCGTCGGCCCCCTTCTGAGCGGCGACGCCGCGACCGCAGGCCGCCACCGTGCAAGCCGCCGCCACGAAGAGTGTCACGACGGCCGTGAACAGCAGGGCGCGGCCGAGCTCGTGACCCGGCCGCCCCATCATCGTGCCGCAAACCGAACGACGCACTGGACCCTCCTCTCGACGTCGCCAACGATATCGGCAGCAACGCCGTCAGCCTTGATCCGGCGCCCGGGGCCTATCCCGCCAGGGACGTGCGTGCGGGGCGTTCGTGGACCGAGCGGGGCGGTCACGAGACGGTTCCCTCGCAGCCCAGCTACGCGGGGATCCGGGGAGGGGCCGCATCCGCGATGTGTCCGTGGGCGCATCCGTGCGTGCAGACCTGGCGGGATAGGTCCTTGAGCGACGGAGGTGGTCGTGCGGCAGGCGTGCGGCCGTGCGCGCCGAAGCCATGAGCAATGCGCATATGGGTCGACATCACCGACGCCTCCCACGTCGTCTTCTTCGCGCCCATCGTGCGCCGCCTCGAGGACGCCGGCCATACCGTGACGATCACGGCGCGACGCTTCGCCGGCGCCGACCTCGTGCTGCGCCGCTACGGCCTCGGGGGCGTGCTCACCACAGGTCACCGCGGCGGGAGCCTCGGCACGCGCGCCGTCGGCCTCGTGAACCGCACCGCCCAATTGCTCGGCTCCGCCGCGAGCGGGCGCTTCCACATCGCCACCGGCAGCCACGCCAGCGACTTCGCCCTCGCGGCCTGGACCCTCGGCATCCCTCAGCTGACGTTTCTCGACGACGAGCGTCTGCGCCGCGGCAACGCCGTCAATGTGCGCCTCGTCGATGAGGTCGCGCTGCCGGATGCGATCCCGCCGGCGGCGCTGGCGGCGTTCGGGGCGCCGCCCGAAAAGCTCTTCCGCTACCCAGGCTTCAAGGAGGAGTACTACCTCCACGACTTCAGCCCGGACCCACGCGTGCTGGCGTCTCTCGGCGTGGACCGCCGGCGCGTGGTGGGCGTGGTGCGACCGGCGCGGCCGGCGCGCGGGGCCGGCGGCGCGCCCTCGGAGGACGAGGCGGCGCTGAGCGATCTCGTGCGCGAGCTCGCCGGGCGCCGCCACGTGACGCTCGTTCTGGTGGCCCGCGACGCCGAGCAGCACGCGCGCTTTGTCGCGCTCGGCGCGCCCGGGCTGGTCGCCCCCGACGGACCCGTGCTCGACGGCGCCAGCCTCATCGCGACTGCCGACTTCGTGCTCGGCGTCGGCGGGATCATGGCGCGCGAGGCGGCCGCCCTCGGCACACCGGCGTACACGGTGTCGCGCGCGCCGGCGGCGGACGTCGATGCCGCGCTGCTCGCCGCAGGCCGCCTGCGCAGAGTGGCGGCCATCGACGACATCGAGCTCAGGAAGAAGGGCGACGCGCGGACGGCGCAGGCGTCGCCGCGCGACCCGGCCCTCTTCGTCGACCGGCTCCTCGCCCTGGCGCGCCGCCGCTCCCGCCGGGCGCGCCTCGGGCGCGGCGCGCACGACGCCGGCGATGCCGGCCATGCCGGCTCCGCGCCGTTGGTCTGAGCGCCGCGCCCGTCTGGCCTGCGACGCCGGCGCCACTGGCCTGTCCCGCTGGCCAGGGCCGCTGGCCCGAGACGCGCACTCCGAGATAAGCTTCGCTTATGGACGTCCGCCAGATCAGATTGTTCTGCCGCATCGTCGACCGCAAGAGCTTCTCGCTGGCCGCCGACGAAATGCACATCACCCAGCCGGCGGCCAGCCAGCAGGTGCGCAGCCTCGAGCGCGAGCTCAAGACGACGCTGCTCGACCGCTCGCGCCGCACGGTCGTCCCCACCGACTCCGGCCAGGTCCTCTACCGCTACGGTCGCGAGATCCTCGATCTGCACGAACGCGCCTGCACCGAGATCCTCGACCTTGGCGAGCTGGTGGCGGGCCGCGTCATGGTGGGCGCGTCCACCGGCCCCGGCGAGCACGTGCTGCCGGGCATGCTCACGCAGTTCAAGGACGAGTACCCGGGCATCTCGATCTCGCTGCACGTCGACGACACGCACGCCGTGCTCGAGCGCGTGCTCGCGCGTGAGTTCGAGATCGGCGCCGTGGGCGCCGTGACGCCGCGCCCCGAACTGGTCGCCGAGCCGCTGGCCCGCGACGAGATCGTGCTCGTCTGCGGCCCAAGCCACGCTTGGGCGGCGCGCGAGCAGGTCACGCTCGACGACCTCGTCGCCGAGCCGCAGATCATGCAGCAGCACGGGGCGGGGGTGCGCACCGTGGTGGAAGACCACCTGCGGCGCGCCGGCGTGCGCCCCGAGAAGCTCAACATCGTCATGGAGATGGGCCTCATGGAGTCGGCCAAGCAGGCCGCCATCGCCGGCGGCGGCGTCACCTTCGTGAGCCGCTGGGCGATCGGCCCCGAGGTCGAGCACGGCGCGCTCGTGGTCGTGCCCATCGAAGGCTTTCGCATCCTCCGCGACTTCTACAGCGTGCGCTCCAGGACGCGCGTGCTGAGCCGCGCCGCGGAGAGCCTGCTCGCGTTTTTCCGCGAGCAGTACGCCGCGGCCGGCTGACCCC
>JBAXRL010000439.1:0-3335 GCA_037131205.1 Actinomycetes bacterium
CTCCAGGCCCTTGACCTTCTTGCGCAGATCGCCCAGCAGCATGTCGGCGACGTCCATCGTGAAACCGCGACGCACCACGATGCGCAGCGCCGCGAGATCCTCACGGTTCTTGGGGAAGGTGTAGGCCGGCACCTGCCAACTGCGTTCGCGCAGCGCCGCCGAGACGTCGAACACGGTGAAGTTCCTGACCTCGTCCTTGAGCTTGAAGGCGAACACCGGCAGTTCGTCGCCCTTTGTCAGCAGCTCGAACGGCCCCATCTTGGCGATCGCCGCCGACGTGTACAGGGCGACCTTGCGCGCGTAAGACTGCTCGCGCTTGTAGCCCGCGAAACCGAGGCGCAGGAAGTTGTAGTACTGCGCCACCACCTGTGACCCGGGCCGCGAGAAGTTGAGCGCGAAGGTCGGCATGTTGCTGCCCAGATAGTTGACCCAGAAGACGAGATCCTCGGGCAGCGCCTCGGCGTCGCGCCAGATCGCCCAGCCGACGCCGGGGTACACCAGCCCGTACTTGTGCCCGGAGGCGTTGATCGATTGCACCCGCGACACGCGGAAGTCCCACTCCAGATCGGCGTCGAGAAACGGCGCGACGAAGCCGCCGGAGGCGCCGTCCACGTGGATGGGGATGTCGAGGCCGGTGCGCTCCTGCAGGTCGTCGAGCAGCTGCGACGTCTTCTTGACGTCCTCGTAGCTGCCGTCGAAGGTCGAGCCCATGACCACGACCACGCCGATGGTGTTCTCGTCGCAGAGCTTGACTGCTTCCTCCGGAGAGAGGTGGTAGCGCGCGCCCTCCATGGGCACCAGGCGCATCTCGACGTCCCAGTAGTTGGCGAACTTGTCCCAGCACACCTGGACGTTGATGCCGGTGACGAGGTTGGGCTTGTCGGCCGGCTTGCCCGAGGCTTTGCGCAGTTTCTGCCAGCGGCGCTTGAGCGCCAGGCCGCCGAGCATGGCCGCCTCGCTCGACCCCGTCGTCGAACAGCCGACGGCGTTGTCCGGATCGGGCGCGTTGAACAGGCGGCTCAGCATGTTGACGCAGCGCATCTCCATGGCCGCCGTCTGGGGGTACTCGTCCTTGTCGATCATGTTCTTGTCGAAGGTCTCGGCCATGAGCTTGTCGGCGTACGGGTCCATGTACGTGGTGACGAACGTCGCCAGATTGAGGCGCGCGTTGCCGTCGAGCATGAGCTCGTCGTGGACGATCTGGTAGGCGACCTCCGGGGCGATCTCCTCGATAGGGAGCCGATGCGTGGGCACTCGGCCCATCTCCCGCGTGAAGACTGCCTCCACAGGCACGTCGCGCCGCTGCGGGTCGGGGCCTTTGGGGTGTCGCAGCGCCATGTCGAGGACCTCCTGGTCTCGCGGTCATGTCCGGCACAGACTACCCGAGCGGACCGCCGCTTGAACCGCAAGGCTCCACTTGGCTAGGGTGGCCGCATGAGCGATCCCCGGTCGGCCGAGAGAGCCCCGCAGCCTGTTGTCGGCGACCCGGTCGCACCCGCTGGCTACACGCTCGTCGCGCAGCGGCGCGTTTTCGGCAGCGTGGTGTCCGCGACGTGGGAGTCCCCGGATGGCGCGCGCCTCGAGTGGTCCTCGCGCGGTCACCGCAAGGGCCGGCCGCCAACGACACCGCCGCGGACGACCGCGGCGCGCCGGCCACCCGTCTTCGGGCTCGCCCCTCGGCGGCTGGCCTGGTGGGTCGCCGTGGCGTTCACCGTCGGCTCCGTGTGCTTCGTTGCCGGCGCGACGGGAGCGGTCGCCGGCCCCACGCAGCGGTGGCCCAACGCGCTCTACTTCGCCGGCTCGGTGCTGTTCACCGGCGGAGCCGCCGCGCAGCTCGTGGAGACGGCGCGCGCCGGCCGCGCCGTGCCGGAAGCCGGAGCCTCGCCGCGGCGCGCCCGGTTGCGTGCGGCGAAGATCAGCGGGCGCCCCGCGCGCCGCTTCCTGGTCTTCATCCCCGGCAGACTCGACTGGAACGCCGCGGTCGTGCAGCTTGCCGGCACTCTGCTCTTCAACATCAACTGCTTCTTCGGCATGTCCACGAGCCTGACGCACGACCAGCAGGACACGCGCGTCTGGGCGCCCAGCACCATCGCCTCGGTGTGCTTCGTGATCGCCGGCCAGCTCGCCTTCGTCGAGACCATGGGCACGCTTGTCGCCTGGCGGCCACGCCGGCTGGAGTGGTGGATCGTCAGCGGATCGTTGCTCGGCGCGTGGGGGTTTCTGCTCTCGAGCATCGCGGGATTCTTCCTCGGCGGCGACTTGAGCGCCGTGGTGACGGGAGTGCTGGGCGCGCACGGCGAGATCCTCTGGCTCGAGTACGCCGTGGACGGCGTGCTGCTCGCCGCCTCGCTGTGCTTCCTCGTCGGCTCCTATCTGATGATCCCGGAGTCGCTGGCCGGCGAAGCGATCGACGCCGGGCGCCGCACGTAGGCGGCAGGCGCCCGCTTTCAGTCCGCCGGCTCGGCCTCCCGCATCACCTGGCGGAGATCCTCCTTCGTCAGGTCAAGCTCTTTGGCGATGCGCCGCGTGGCCCCGGCCAGCACCTGCTCGACGCGCTCGAACAGGGCGGCGTCGCCGACTACGGCCAGCGCCACCTCATGCTCGCGCAGGGCGGCGCCGAGCTCCTCGGCGTCGGCCTTCGACAGGCTCTCTTTGGCCTTGCCGACGAGCCCGCCGGCCACCCCGCCCACCAGCATCGTGCCGAGGATCGCCGGCGGGAAGAGCAGGCCGGCCAACGCGCCGATGCCGACTCCGCTCCAGGCGCCGTGGGCGGTGTCCTTCTTGCGTTCGACGACCTTGACCGTCCCGTCGGCCTCGCGGGTCACCACGGCGGCGTCGTAGGCGCCGACCAGGCCCGCGTGGTGCAGCTTGTTCAAGTCGGCGTAGTCGACCTCGGCGGTGTCCAGCCGATCGTAGATGCCCACACACAGATGCACGGTCCCCTTTGCCATCTCTACGCACCTCCATCGTCGCGGCGCCGGCGGCGGCGCCGTTTCACGTACACGGGCGCGGCGCCGGCGGCGGTCACCGTCAGCAGATCAGCCCGGCTCATGCCCCGGTTGTATCTGCTGCGAGGCGCGGCGTCAAAGAGGCTCCGCGCCTGAAGGACTTCAGGACGGCGTGAGGAACGCCGATAGCATGGCCAAGGCAGGAAACCGAGAGGAGCAAGCATGGGCCGTTTCGCGCGAAGCTGGGCGCTCGTCAAACTCTGCTGGGGGGTGCTGAAGCAGGACAAGGAGCTGGTCGTCTTCCCCATCGTCTCGACGATCGGCGTGCTCATCGTCACGGCCTCCTTCGTCATCCCCGGCTTCTTCACCGGGTTCTGGCAGGACGTC
>JBAXRL010000440.1:0-3322 GCA_037131205.1 Actinomycetes bacterium
AGGTCGCGGCGGAAGAAGACGACCGCCTCGCCGCCGAGCAGCCCGTTCTTGGTGCCGCCGAAGGTCAGCACGTCCACGCCGCAGTCGGCGGTGATCTCGCGAAGACCCGTCTCCAGACCGGCGGCGGCGTTGGGGAGCCGGGCGCCGTCGACGTGCAGCAGCAGGCCGGCGGCGTGCGCGACCTCGGCGAGGGCGGCCGTCTCAGCGGCCGTGTAGACCGTGCCGAGCTCGGTCGGCTGCGTGATCGAGACCACCCGCGCCTGCACGTGGTGCTGGTCGCCGATGCCCACGACGGCGTCGCGCACGAGCTCCGGCGTCAGCTTGCCGTCGGCGGTCGGCAGATCGACGAGCTTGCATCCGGCAAAGCGCTCCGGCGCGCCGCACTCGTCCACGTTGATGTGCGCGGTCGCGGCGCAGATGACGGCCTCGAAGGGCCGCATCACCGTGGCCAGCGCCGTGACGTTGCCGCCGGTGCCGTTGAAGACCGGGAACGTGTCGACGTCGCCGAAGACCTCGCGCATGCGCTCCTGCAGCGCGAGCGTCCAGTCGTCGTCGCCGTAGGCGGGCGCGAAACCGCCGTTGGCCGCGGCTATCGCCGCGAGCACGGCGGGGTGCACGCCCGCGTAGTTGTCGCTGGCGAACAGCACCAGGCGGCGTTCGCGAGCCGGACCCTCAGACATGCGCCGGCTCCCGCGCCGCGTTGGCGATGTCCGCCAGCTTCGTCTGCAGCGACAAGTAGAAGGTGCTGAGCGGGAACTCGTCGTCGAGCACGCGGTCGATCCAGGCGCGCGGCTCGGCTTCGTCCGACACCACGCGCGACTCCCGCGTCCACGCCGAGGCGACGTTGGGCGCGACGAGCTCGGCCACCAGATCGTGGGCGGCGGCCCAGTAGGAGACCTTGCTCTGGTCGATGCCGCCGCGATACAGCGTCTCGACGCGCTCGCGCAGCGCCGCCACCTCGTCTTCGATCCGCTCCCAGTGGACGGTGAGCCGGTTGTCCGACCAGCGCAGCGCGCCCCGCTGGTGCAGAAAGGCGAAGAGCATCTGGCCCCCCAGCCCGTCGTAGTTGCGCACCCGGTTGCCGGTGATAGGGAAGCGCAGGATACGGTCGAAGAGGATCGCGTACTGCACGTAGCGCGCGAACGGGAACCCCCGGCGTACGAGCTCACCAGCGCTGCCGTAGGTGGCGAGGTCCACGCGCAGCTCCTCAAGAGAGTACATCCAGTAGGGCAGCCGCTGGCGGATCATGAAGGGGTCGAAGGGCAGCTCACCGTGGCTGTGCCAGCGGTCGTGGATGAGATCCCACATGATGTACGTCTCGAGGGCCAGGTCGGCCGAGCTCACGAGGGCCTGTGCGTCGGGAGGCAGGTCGATACGCAGGGCCTCCGCGCCGGCGGCAGTGGCCCGACGGAAGCGCGACGACTCGCGATCGCAGAAGATGCCGCCGAAGTTGTTGGTGGGCCGGGCAGCCAGACTGACGGTCTCGGGGAAGAGGACGGCGCATTCGCTGTCGTAGCCGTCCGTGTAGTCCACCAGCTGGACCGGCACGAACTTGCCGTTGTCGAACTCGTCGCGCTCGAGCTGCGCCACGAACGCGGGCCACGGCGTGCGCACGATGAGCGCCTCGAAGCGCGTGTCCGCCGAGCCGTTGGGGGTGTACATCGGGAAGACCGCGAGGTGCTCCACGCCATCGCGGCGCTGCTGTTCGGGGCGAAACAGCGCCAGCGAGGCCGTGAAGTCGGGCCTGGCGCAGCCGCCGTCGACCCATGCTCTGAGGTCGACGGGCACCTGCGCCAGGTACTCCTTCTGGTGGGGAAAGCGCGGCGCCAGCGCGCCGAGACACGCGATCATGGCCGCGACGTGGGCGCCAACGCCGGCGAGGTCGTGACGCTGCGCATCGACCTCGCCCCTGGGCTCCTGCAGCAGGCGCAGCGCGTTGGTCTCGTCGCGCAGCCGGCGCCAGGCCGGATCCTGAGCCGCCGCGGAGACGAGCGGCGCGGGAGCGGCGCGGAAAGCGGCCAGAGACACCCAGTAGAAGAGGTTGAGCCACAGCCGCCGGTGATCGTGACGGTCCAGAAAGTCGTCGCCGAACAGGTCCGCGTCGGCCGCCACGACGACGCGGCCGGCGCCGTGGGCGACGGCCGCGAGCAATGCGGCCACCGGGGGCTGCGCGGTGGCCCTCGCGCGCAGCAGCGCCGCGCCGGGCCTGTCGGCGACAAGCGCGCCGGCGCGGTAGAAGCGCACCTCGTCGACGAGGTGCAGCACCGTCGCCGCGTCGGCGTCGGGGGCCGGCTCGGCGGCCACCCACGTGGGCACGTCGCCGGCGTCGCCGTAGTCGCGGACGGTCGCGTTCTCGAGGCGGACGCCGAAGCTCGCGAGCAGTTCGTTGAGGTTGGCGCCGTACTTGTCCTCCTCCGTCTCGCCGAGCACCACAAGACCGCCACCGGCGGCGACGAACGTCGCGATGGCGGCGATCTCCGCGGCGGAGAGCAGCGGCGAGCCGCCGACGGTGCGCTCCCACTGGGGAGCGGACGGATGCGCGATGACGAGCACGTCGGCCGCATCGAGCACGCCGTCGGCCAGTGAGCCGCCGGTGTGCGCCGCCACCTCGAAGTCGCGGTCCGCGAGGGCCGCGGCGGCGGCGGCATACGACGCGGCCGCGGGATGCTCGGGGCGCAGGGCCACGGCGGTGTCAGGCCGGATCGACCAGGCCTCGCCGTGGGACTCATCGAAGACGACGCGCGCCACCTTGCGCTGGGGCGGCGGGGTGAGCATAAGCGCCCTCCTTTCGACGGCCACGGCGAAGCCGCCATGGCCGGTCGCAGAAACCTGTGTGGTGCCTCCGTTGTTCCGTGCCCCGCGCCGCGGCTAAACCCCAGGCGCTGCGCGGACGCGCGCCAGGCCGCCGACGCCGGTGATGCGAGCGGGGGACGACGCCGTCAGGCGTCGAGCATCTTGGTGAGCACGAGCACCGTGCCGCCGCCGTCCCGCCGGCGAAGGTCGAAGTCGTCGACCACGGCGCGGATGATGGAGATGCCCATGCCGCCATCGCTCAGCTTGATCTCGGGCATGCTCTGGCACTCGGGGCAGTCGATGTCGTCCTCGTGAAAGCCGCCGCCCTCGTCGAGGATCTCGATGGTCACGCGGTCGGGATGCACGGTGAAGTGGAGATGGACCTGGCCGTCGTCGTGATCGTAGGCGTGCCTCACGGAGTTGGAGCACGCCTCGGTGAGCGCCAGTTTGAGATCGGCGACCGCGTCTTCGGAATAGCCGCGCGCGCGCAGCAGGCCCGCAAGAGCAAGACGGCCGAGCACGACGTATT
>JBAXRL010000441.1:0-3311 GCA_037131205.1 Actinomycetes bacterium
CGTAGGACGAGCGCATGAAGAGCTTGTAGTTGGAGAAGCGCAGGCCCCGCGGCACGAGCTCGTTGCCGCGCAGCACCACGAACAGCCCCAGCACCATGCCGAGCGCCCCGACCACGGCATGGACCGTCGAGACCGCGTAGGAGCCGTGACCGAAGCTGCCCGGGATCCCGGGCAGGATGTAGATCACGAAGGATCTGATCATCCAGACGAGCACGAGCACGGCGTTCAGGCACGCCGCTGCGGTCTGCACCCAGCGGTGCGCCTCGAAGCGCTTGCGGGCGGCGAGGCGCCAGCCGATCGTGAACAGCACCGCCGCGAGCAGCGAGACCACCAGTGAGATGTCGGCGCCGAGGGTGCCGTTGCCTCCGAGAAAGCCGGCGCCCTGAAGAAGGTCGAACACTGGTCCTCCCATCCGTTCCGCTCAGCCGGTCGTTGTCGCGCGCTTCCGGTCAATGTAGCCCGGCGCGCCGGCGAGAGCAACGTCGGCGGCGGCCGGGCGCGCGTCGCCGCGTGTGCGTGCGCGCGTGATGCGCTACCCTGAGGCATGATGCACGGTGATCACCGCACTCCCATGCGCCGGCGGCGGTCCGCATGGCCGCTTGTTCTGGTGGTGCTGGCCGTCGTCGTGCTGGTCGCCGTCGCGGCGGCCTTCGCATGGAGCAGGCTCGGCCGGGCCGCCCCCAACGATCCACCCGTGGCGGCTCAGCTCTCGCCGACGTCGTCCCCCGCGCCGCGCGCGACGCCCGCTTCAAGCGCTGCGCCTACGCCCTCCGCCACCGCGTCGCCGGCCTCCAGCCCGTCGTCGGCCGAGACCGCGTCCCCGCCGCCGCGCCCGCACATCGTCGCCGACCCCCAGCCCGTCCCGATCCTCGTTTATCATCACGTGCTGGCCAAGCCCAAAGGCCCGCCGCTCCTGGTCATGAGCGTCGCCCGGTTCCGCGCGCAGCTTGCGTATCTGGCGGCGCACGGCTATCAGGCCGTGACCCTGCGCCGCGTGTACGACGCCTGGACCGGCGCGGGCAAGCTCCCGCCCAAGCCGGTGGTCGTCACCTTCGACGACGGGTACGCCGACCAGGTCCGCAACGCGGCGCCGGCCCTGCGCGAGCACGACTGGCCGGCGGAGCTCGGTCTCGTCTCCAGCGCCCTCTACCTGGGTGCGAACGCGCCGTCCACGAGCCTGACGCCCGATATGGTGCGGGGCCTGCTCGACGACGGCTGGGGGCTCGAATCGCACTCGGTCACGCACGCCGATCTGACGCGGCTGCATGGCGCGAAGCTGCGCCTCCAGCTCCTCGAGTCGCGGCGCCGCCTGGAGCAGCTCTTCGACGTCCAGGTCGACTTCTTCTGCTACCCCGGAGGCATCTACACGCGCCGCGTCAAGCTGGCGGTGCGCCACGCCGGCTACCTCGCCGCCACCGGCACGCGCTACGGCGCCGCCACCCCGAGGGACCTCTTCTCGCTGCCCCGCATCTACTGCTACCGCGGCGAGACGATGGCCGACTTCGGAGCGCGGCTGCGAAGCACGCTGGCGGCGGCCGGCGGCTGAGCCGCGCGCTCCGGGCCTGCGGCCGGCGGCGGCTGAGCCGCGCGCTCCGGGCCTGCGGCCGTGCGCGCGCTGCCCGCTCACGGCCGCGCGCCTCCGGCACGGCGCACTTGCACGACCTTCACTCATTTGTAACAATTGGCCTGTATGCTTTCAAAGTCCGCCCGACTGCGGGAGCTCCCGAAGAATCGAAGGTGATGTTGTGGACCCGACAGAGTTCCACGTTGCTGAGGCCGGCGAGGTCGTCAGCTGCCCCGAGGGGTACGCGGCCTTCGTCCCGGCTCCGCTGCCGCCGCGGCTGACCTTCAGCCCCGAGCTGATCCTCGCGCTGTCGCGCGCCGACGCCGCGCTCGGCGAGCTCTCCGGCGTCGGCGGCCAGATGCCCGACCCGCAGCTGCTCGACGCGCCCTTCAAGCGTCAGGAGGCGCTGTGCTCCTCACGCATCGAGGGCGCGCACGTGAGCCTCTCCGACCTGCTCCTCGACCAGGTCGCCGCCGCGGGGCCGAGCGTGCCGCGCGACCACCTGCGCGAGGTGCGCAGCTGCGTCTCCACTCTGCGCTTCGGCGTCGAGCGTCTGCGCGAGGAGCCGCTCTCGCTCGACTTCATCCGCGCGCTGCACGCGAATCTGCTGCGCGACGAGGTCGGCATGGCGCGCACGCCCGGCGAGTTCCGCACCTCGCAGAACTGGATCGGCCCGCCCGGCGCGACGCTGGCCACCGCGACCTACGTGCCCACGCCGATGTCCGAGCTGCCCGCGGCGCTCGCCGCATGGGAGGCGTTCCTTCAGGAGCGCGGCAGGCTCCCCGATCTCGTGCAGTGCGCCATGCTGCACGCGCAGTTCGAGAGCATCCACCCGTTCGTCGGCGGCAACGGGCGTCTCGGCCGGCTGCTCATCACGCTGTTCCTCATCGAGCGTCAGCGTCTCACGCGCCCGCTGCTCTACCTCTCGGCCTACTTCGAGGGGCATCGCGACGAGTACTACTCCCTGCTGCAGGGCGTGCGCACGCACGCCGACTGGCTGCCCTGGCTGACCTTCTTCGCCACAGGCGTCCACGAGACCGCGGGCCGCGCGACGCGGCAGGCGCGGGCGCTCATCGGCCACTACGCCCGCGACCGCGAGAAGGTCAAGGGGCACGCGCTCGCCCTCGCCGACGAGCTCTTCCGCACGCCCTGCATGACGGTCCCCGAGGCGCAGCGCGTGCTGGGCGTCACCAACCCGACGGCGCGGCGCGCCGTCCGCGAGCTCGAGGCCAGGGACCTGCTCGCGGAATGGGCGGAGAAGCGCTGGCCGCGGGTGTACCTGGCGCGGCACGTCCTCGACGCCATCCTTCACCCTCTCGAGGACCTGCGCAGCATGCCCGGCGCCGCCGCCCAGGGGGCCGTGCTCAAGTCGGGCGCCGCCCCGCGGCAGGCGCCGCTGCGCCGCGCCGACCGCCTCATGGCGGAGGCCATGGCGATCATCGACGCGGCCAGGGAGCGCGGCGCCCAGCTGCGCCTCACCGGTGGGCTCGCCATCCGCCGCTACTGCACCGACCTGGCGTTCATGGAGCGTGAGTACTCCGACATCGACTTCATCGGGCTCTCGTCCCAGCGCGGCGAGCTGCACGAGGTGTTCACCGCGCTCGGCTACGCCGAGAACCGCTACGTCACGCAGTCCACCGCCGCCGGCCAGTTGCAGTACATCAAGATCGAGGCGTTGCGGGAGGATCGCGCCCAGGCGGAGGCGGCGGCCGGCCACACGCCGTATGAGCCGCCGCTCGTCGACCAC
>JBAXRL010000442.1:0-3309 GCA_037131205.1 Actinomycetes bacterium
GCTGCTCGAGCAGCTTGCCGGCCTGCCCTACGAAGGGCCGGCCCTGCTGGTCCTCATGGTAGCCCGGCGCCTCGCCCACGAGCATCAGGTCGCTGGAAGGGTCGCCCTCCCCCGGCACGGCCCTCGTGCGCGTGGCGTGCAGCTCGCAGAGGATGCACGCCTCGACCTCCGCGCGGAGCGCGGCGAGCGCGGCGAGATCGTCGTCAGTGGCAGGTGCCACAGGAGGCGCTGGCGCAGGAGGAGCAGTTCTTGCTCGCCCCCCCGCCGCCGAGGTTGGACGACGAGGAGTGCATGGCGAACCTCGACAGGAGGCGGCGCACGTCGCCGGCGTGGCACTCCGGGCACTCCGGCTTGAAGCCGTTGCGGACGAGCTCCTCGAAGGCGGTTCCGCACTGGTTGCAGCAGAATTCGTAGATCGGCATGGCAGTAGTGTACACGACGGCAGGCGCACGGACGATTGACCGCACCCGCGAGACAGGCTACTCTCGGTATGGCTCCGCTCCCAGCCCTGCGCCGGAGACGGAAACACCGCCTGTGTTTGCGCAGGCCTGCGGCAGGCGCGGTACCGTCCCCCTCGGGCAGACCGCAGCCGGAGAGGTCGAAGGCTTGGATATCGATGCGTATCGCTTCTGCGTGATCGGCCCGGGACGCCTGGGGTCGACGCTTCTCGCCGGCCTTCTGGAGGCCGGGCTCACCATTGCCGCCGTAGGCGTCCACGCCGACGACGACGCCGACCTCGGCATGATCCCCAAGCACGTGCGCGTCACCGACGCCGCCCTCGAGGCCGACGCCTGGTGGCTCACGGTGCCCGATGACGAGATCCACTCGGTCGCCGCCCGGCTGGCCGCGTCGCTGCCGGCGACGCGTCGAGGAGGCCGCACGCCGCTCGCCGTCCACTCCAGCGGCCTCGGCTCGATCCATCTGCTCAGGCCCCTCTTCGAACAAGGCGTTCGCGTGCTCTGCCTGCACCCTCTGCAGACGTTCACCGGCGAGCCGCGCGCCGAGCTGCTGCGCGACGTGCCGTGCGCCGTGACGGCGCACGAGGAGCGCGATCTGCAGCTTGGCGAGGAGCTCGCCCGCCGCCTCGGCATGCGCCCCTTCCGCCTCGCCGACGACAAGAAGGCGCTGTACCACCTCTCGGCGGTTATCGGCTGCAATCTGCTGATCGCCCTCGAATCGGAGGCCAAGCGCCTCATGGACGCGGCCACCGGCGACGAGGACGGCCTCGGCCACCTTACGCCGCTTCTGAGCACAGCGATGAAGAACCTGCTGAGCAGCGGCGACCCGGGGCACGCGCTCACCGGCCCGGTGGCGCGCGGCGACGTGGGCACCGTGCGCGCGCACCTGCGCCTTCTCGATCGCGAGTCGCCGCGCCTGGCCCGCACCTACCGCGCGCTCTCACTGGAGGCGCTCACCCTGGCGGCGCCGCGTCTGGACGACGAGCAGGTCCGCACCCTCAAAGGGCTGCTCGACGAAGGCACGGCCGGCGAGGCCGCTGGGCACGCCGGCCGCGGCGTCGGCGGAGGCGCCGCGTGATCGTCGCGCGCACCATCGCCGAGACGCGGGCCGCGCTGCGCAGCCTGCCGCGGCCGCTCGGCTTCGTGCCCACGATGGGCGCCCTCCACGAGGGCCACCTGGCCCTCGTCGACGCGGCCGGGACGCGTTGCGCCTCCGTCGCCGGCTCCGTCTTCGTGAACCCCACGCAGTTTGGACAAGGAGAGGACTTCGAGACGTACCCTCGCGACGAGGCGCGCGACCTCTCGCTGTTCGAAGATCGCGGGGCCGACCTGGTCTTCGCGCCTTCCGCGGCCGAGATGTACCCGGACGGTTTCGCCACCGCACTGCACGTGCGCGGCCCGCTCACCGAGGCCTACGAGGGCGCCTCGCGCGACGGCCACTTCGACGGCATGGCGCTCGTGGTCACCAAGCTCCTCGACATCGTGCAGCCGGACATGCTGTATCTCGGCGAGAAGGACGCGCAGCAGCTCGCCGTCGTGCGGCGCTTCGTGCGCGATCTCGACCTGGCGGTGGAGATCGTCGGCGTGCCCACCGTGCGCGAGCCCGACGGCCTGGCCATGAGCTCGCGCAACGCCTACCTCACGGCGGAGCAGCGCGCCACGGCGCCCGATCTCTATCTGGCGCTGCTCGCGGGGCGGGCCGCCGCAGGCGCGCCCGCCGCCTCGCTCAAGAACGTGGTCGTCGCGGCCACGACGGCGCTGCTGATGCCGGTCCAGACGATGGGCGACGTGGAACGCGCCGCGGCCCTGCGCGGCGAGGCTCCGCCGGCCGCGCCGCGTTTCGATCTCGACTACCTGGCCATCGTCGACGCCGACACCTTTCAGCCGGAATCCATACTCGGGCCGCGCTCGTTGCTCATCGCCGCGGCCCGTCTCGGCGCCATCCGCCTCATCGACAACGTCACCTTGTCCCCCAGCGCGTACCCCGCCACGGACGCGACAGCCTGAAAGGAAGGATCCAATGGCAACGGTCATCGTCAACGGTCGGAAGAAAGCCCACGTGCGTGAGGGGCTCGCCTGCGTCATCACCGGCTGCATCGACTTCGCCAGCCGCGGCGACGCCGACATCGTCAAGATCACCGAGGAGGTCGCCGAGGCGGTCAAGCAGACCGGGCTCAGCGACGGCACCGTCACGGTCTTCGTGCCCGGCGCCACCGGCGCCCTCACGACCCTCGAGTACGAGCCCGGCGTGGTGGAAGACGTGCAGAGGGCGCTCGACGTGGTCGCCCCCGCCGACAGGTTCTACCAGCACAACGTCAACCTCGGCGACGGCAACGGCCACTCGCACGTGCGCGCCGGCCTCGTGGGGCCGTCGCTGACCATCCCCTTCGTCGACGGCCGCCTCACTCTGGGCCGCTACCAGAACATCGTCTTCTGCGACTTCGACGCGCGGCCCCGCGAGCGCAGCCTCGTGGTGCAGGTGATGGGCGTATGAGCGCCGCCGACGCTGCGCCGGGCGGCCCCCCCGATGCTGCGCCGGGCGGCCCCGACTCGGCCGCCTGCGACCCATCCAGGGAGCGCCCGCTCGTCCAGGTGGCGCTCGACTTCGTCGATCTGCCGCGCGCCCTCGAAGTGGCCCGTGAGGCCGTGGCCGGCGGCGCCGACTGGATCGAGGCCGGCACGCCGCTCATCAAGGCCGAGGGCCTGAGCGCCGTGCGCGCCCTCAAGGCCGAGTTCCCCGAGCACACGATTGTCGCCGACATGAAGACCATGGACGCCGGCCGCACCGAGGTGGAATACGCGGCCAAGGCCGGCGCCGACGTGGTCGGCGTGCTCGGCGCCGCCTCCGACA
>JBAXRL010000443.1:0-3306 GCA_037131205.1 Actinomycetes bacterium
GCTCGATGTCGTGGCCGGCGCGCCGCACCTCGTGGGTGTCCTCGTCGAGCTCGAGATCGGCGACGACCATGCGCCCCAGCGCCGCTTCCGCGGGTTGCACGCGGCGCAGGATGGCGCGGATGCGCGCCACCAGCTCCTCGACGCTGAACGGCTTGGTCATGTAGTCGTCGGCGCCCAGGGTGAGGCCGCGCACCTTGTCGTCGGTGGCGTCGCGCGCCGTGAGGAAGAGCACCGGGAGACTCGAGCTGGCGTTGCGCAGGCGGCGCGCCACTTCGAAGCCGTCGAGGCCCGGCATCATGATGTCGAGGACGACGAGGTCCGGGGAGAACGTCTCCACGGCGTCGAGCGCCTCGTGGCCGCTGTGCGCCACCTGTACGGCGAAGTGCTCGTAGCGCAGCGCCATGGCGACAAGATCGGTGATGCTCGGCTCGTCATCGACGACGAGGATGCGGGCCGTCGTCTCGGCTGTCGTGATCATGGTCGTGTAACCCCCCGTGCGCGGCCGCCTGCTCTGCTGCGAAGGCATCATACGTCCGTTTTCTGAGAGAACGCTGAGAAGACCCTGAACGCCGCCTGTGCCTGCGGCGAGGCGGCCGATCCTCAGCATCTACTCAGGGTGGGCTCAGGGTCCTCCAAGGCCTGGGGTCTACAAGTGGAGCTGTACACAGCGGATCCGCTCGCCGCGGAGCCGCACACGAGCGCGGCGCGTCGCCGCATGGGGAGGAGCCGATGTACTTCACCTACATCTACCGGGAGCTGCGCCGCCGCCATCGGCAGGCGCTGCTCACAGCCCTCGGCCTGGCGGTGGGCGTCGCGCTGGTGATCGCCGTGACCGCCTACGCGGGCGGCGTCGGCAACGCCCAGGACGAGGTGCTGCACTCGCTGTACGGCGTGGGCACCGACATCACTGTGTCGCAGACGGCCAAGCTTGGCGAGGGCGGCCCGCAGCGCTTCGGCATGCAGCCGCCCGACGACTCGCAGCGCGGCAAGAAGTTCAACCGCGACGCGATCACTGCGAGTCCCGGCCAGCAGTCGCTGGCCGCCTCCAAGGTCGACACCGTCGCCGGCCTGGACGGCGTTGCCGCGGCCGTGGGCAGCCTGAGCCTGAGCTCCATCCACGTGGAGGGCACATTCGCGGAGATGAGCGGAGGGGGCGACGGCGGAGGGGGCGGCGGCGGCACCGCCGCGCAGCCCGCCGCCGGCGCCACTCCGCAGGCGGCGCCCTCGCAGGCGCCCATCAAGGTGTCGTCGTTCTCCATCTCCGGCGTGGACGTGACGGATCTCGAGCTCGGACCCCTCAGCTCCGGCGAGGTGACCACCGGGCGCTCGTTCACGAGCGCCGAGACCAACGCCAACGTCGCGCTCGTGACCAAGGCCTACGCCAAACAGAGCTCTCTCGCGGTCGGCGACGTGAAGAAGATCGGCAGCGTCGAGTTCGAGATCGTCGGCATCGTGACGCTGCCCGGCGGGAGCACCTCATCCGACCTGTACATTCCCCTCGCTCGCGCCCAGAAGCTCAGCGACAACAAGAACGAGGTCAACCAGATCTACGTGCGCGCCGATAGCGCCGAGTCCATCGCCGCGGTCAAGAAGGAGATCGGGGCGACGCTTCCCAAGGCGACCGTGACCACAGCGCAGGATCTGGCCGACCAGGTCAGCGGCTCATTGTCGAGCGCCTCAAGCCTCGCCGACAACCTCGGCAAGTGGCTGGCGATCGCGGCGCTCGTCGCGGCCTTCGCCGTGGCCGGCCTGCTCACCGTTTCCGCGGTCTCGCGGCGAGTGCGCGAGTTCGGCACGCTCAAGGCACTCGGCTGGAAGAGCCGCCGCATCGTCGGGCAGGTGCTCGGCGAGTCGGTCGTGACGGGCCTCGCCGGCGGCGTGATCGGCGTGATCCTCGGGATCGCCGGAGCGCGGCTGATCACGGCGTTCTCGCCCGCCCTCAAGGCGACCATGGGCGCCGCGGCGCAGATGCCCGCGGGCGCGCCTCCCGGCTCCGAGGGCGTCATGCGCGCCCTGGGCGTCGCCGCCCAGACCGTGACCGTCCAGCTCGCCGCGCCCGTCAGCCTGAACCTGATACTGCTCGCCGTAGGGCTCGCTCTGGCGGGCGGCCTGCTGGCCGGCGCGCTCGGCGGCTGGCGCGCCTCGCGCCTGCGGCCCGCCGACGCCCTGCGCCGGCTCGATTGACCGGCGAAATGGAGGCATCGTCATGACCGTGACCAGTTTGCTCACCCTGGAGGAGGACTCCATGCTCTACGACCTGAGCGGCGTCACCAAGCGTTACACGCAGGGCCGCAAGACCGTCGACGCCCTGGCCGGCGTGGATCTGCGGATCAACGAGGGTGAGTTCCTTGTGATCCAGGGCTCCACGGGCTCCGGCAAGACGACGCTGCTGCAGATGCTCGGCGCCCTCGACCGTCCCAGCGGCGGCTCGCTGATCTACGAGGGCCGCGACGTGGCGAAGCTGCGCGAGGGCGACCTGGCGGAGCTCAGGAGCCACTCCTATGGTTTCGTCTTCCAGTCGTTCAACCTGATCCCTACGCTGACCGCGCAGGAGAACGTGGAGACGGCGCTGGTGCCGTGGCACGTGCGCGGCGAGGAGCGCCGCCGGCGGGCCGCCGAGGCCCTCGACGGGGTCGGCCTCGCCGACCGCGCCCGCCACCTCCCCTCCGAGCTCAGCGGCGGCGAGCAGCAGCGCGTGGCCATCGCCCGGGCGCTGGTCCGCGAGCCCAAGGTGATCCTCGCCGACGAGCCCACCGGCAACCTCGACGAGCGCACGCGTGAGGACATCATCGGCCTGCTCGAGGAGCTCTGGCGCGAGCGCGGGCAGACGCTGATCGTCGTCACGCACGACACCTGGGTGGCGGGCCGCGCCTCGCGGCGCATCTGGCTCGACGCCGGCCGGCTCGAGGCGCCGCCCGTGGACGACCGGCCCGTCGTCGCGGCCACCGTCGCGCCGGTCCGCGAGCTGGCGCTGCAGATGTAGGAGCGGCCGGCGGGGGTGCGGAGAAGCGGCTGAGCGGCTGAGCCGCTGAGCCGCTGCGCCTCGCCCTGATCCACGACGCGCCCGTGCACTTCGAGCGCGGCCGCCCCGCGCCGCCCGCCCCGGCCGCCGAATGGGCCAGGGGTCACGAAGCCCTGAGGCGCGCCCGGGATGCGGCGCCTCAGGCGAGGCGAGACGAGGCGAGACGAGAAGGGGCGAGCCGAGGCGAGACGAGAAGGGGCGAGCCGAGACGAGACGAGAAGGGGCGAGCCGAGACGAGACGGTGGCGTCAACGTTGACGTTCGCGCTCAGCGGAGGCGGCCCGC
>JBAXRL010000444.1:0-3306 GCA_037131205.1 Actinomycetes bacterium
GACCCGCTGGCCGTGGAGCTCTGCCGCCTGAGCCTCTGGATCGAGACCATGGACCGCGAGCTGCCCTTCAGCTTCCTCGACCACAAGGTGAAGTGCGGCAACTCGCTGGTGGGCGCCTGGTTCGACGCCTTCCGCCACTATCCCGTGATGGCGTTCAAGAACCGCGAGGGCGGCGACAAGGGCCACAGCAACGGCGTGCACTTCGCCAAGGACGCGCGCGGCAAGGCGATCAAGGCGTTCGTCAAGGATGTGCTGACCCCGGACCTGCGCCGCTTCCTCGGCGGACCGACGCTCTTCGACGAGCGTGACCTGAGCGCGGAGGCCGCGTCGGTGCACGACGGCGCGCTCGCGACGCTCGCGCGCCTCCACGACCTGCCCGTGCAGGACGCCGGCGAGCGTGCCCGCATCTACCGCGACGAGCTGCTGGGCTCGCCGGCCTACCGCCAGCTCAAGGAGGCGATGGACCTGTGGTGCGCCTGCTGGTTCTGGCCGGCCGACCGGCTGGACGAAGCGCCGCTGCCGACTACGTTGGCGGCGCCCTCCGCGCCCACCGCCGCCCTCGCCGCCCGCATCGCCGCGAAGATGCGCTTCTTCCACTGGGAACTTGAGTTCCCCGACGTCTTCGGCGCCCACGGCGCCGGCTTCGACGCCGTAATCGGCAACCCGCCTTGGGACATCGCCAAGCCCAGCTCCAAGGAGTTCTTCAGCAACATCGACCCGCTCTACCGTGCCTACGGCAAGCAGGAGGCCCTGCGCTTCCAGACCGAGGACTTCGCCGGCGAGCCGACCGAGCGCGGCTGGCTCGACTACAACGCCGACTTCCGCGCCCTGTCGAACTACATGCGCGCCGCCGCGAGCCCCTTCGGCGACCCGGAGGACAAGGAGGCCGGCGGCGACCGCTTCGCCGTCTCGCGCGGGCGCGAGAACGACGCCTTCCATGCGCGCTGGCGCGAGGCGCGCGCCGCGGGTAGCGGCTACGCCGACCCGCGGCACGCGTTCCGCCACCAGGGCTCGGCCGACATCAACCTCTACAAGGCCTTCCTCGAGCAGGCGCACGCGCTGCTGCGCCTGGGCGGGCGCCTGGGCTTCATCGTGCCCTCGGGCCTCTACTCCGACCATGGCACCGGCGGCTTGCGCGAGCTGTTCCTCGACCACTGCCGCTGGGAGTGGCTCTTCGGCTTCGAGAACCGCGACAAGGTCTTCGACATCGACGGCCGCTTCAAGTTCAACGCCGTCGTGATCGAGAAGGGCGGCCGCACCGCCGCCATCCGCACCGCATTCATGCGCCGCGCCCTGGAGGACTGGGAGCGCGCCGAAGAGTTCGCCGTGCCCTACGCGCGCGAGCAGGTGGAGCGCTTCAGCCCGCGTTCGCGCGCGATCCTCGAGATCCAGTCGGCCCGCGACCTCGAGATCCTCGAGAAGATCTACGAGGGCTCGGTGCTGCTCGGCGACGACGGGCCGGACGGGTGGGGCATCAAGTACGCCACCGAGTTCCACATGACGAACGACTCGAAGCTCTTCCCGCCGCGGCCGTGGTGGGAGGAGCGCGGCTACCGTCCCGACGAGTACAGCCGCTGGCTCAAGGGCGACTGGCGACCGATCGAGGAGCTGTGGCGCGAGCTGGGCGTCGATCCGGCGCGTGTCGTGCCGGCCGAGGTCGAGATGGAAGACGGGCTGTTCGACCTGAGCGCCGGCCCCGAGCGCCGGATGGCCGAAGCCCGCTTCGCCCTCGGCCACGTGCTCAGGCCCGGCGACGTTGCTCGCACGGACTGGCGGCTCCGCTGCGCCCAGCCGCCATACGACTCGCTGCCCGTGCCTCGCGCCGACATCCCCGTCGGCATCATCCTGTCCCGCGAGGCCGACTGGTGGATCCGCGAGGAGCGGGTCGAGGACGTCGCCCTGCCTCTCTACGAGGGTCGCATGATCGGCCAGTTCGACTTCAGCCAGAAGGGCTGGGTGAGCGGCAAGGGGCGTGGTGCCGTCTGGCGCGACATCCCGTGGGAGCGCAAGGTCATCGAGCCGCAGTATCTGATGGCAGCAGAGACCTACGCGTCCGCATCGGCTGACGGGGAAGTGCCTGATCGGTCCGGCGGGCACGGGCCTCTCTTGCGCACGGCCTTCATGGACATCACTTCAGCCACGAACGCGCGAACCTCCATCGCCTCCTGCGTGCCGATGATTCCCTGTGGCAACAGCGCGCCCGTGGTCGATTCGCGCTTCGCGCTGCAACTGCAGTTCACGATGTCGTCCTTGGCTTTCGACTTCGCGGCGCGCCGCCGCCTCACCGGCCTCCATCTCAACTACTTCATCCTCGCTGAGCTTCCGCTCCCCGTGACGCCCAACGCGCTTCACGGGATCGAGCCCCTCGCTCTGGCGCTCACAGCGGCAAACGCGGTCTTTGCGCCGGCCTGGATCGGGCCAATGCAGCCGGCCAACGGCCTGCGGTCGCTCTGGCACCTCAGCGAGAGCGCCAGGATGCGGGCGCGCTGCATGGCGGATGCATCGATGATGGCGATCTACGGGCTCTCGGAAGAGGACGCCCGTTTCCTGGTGATCGGCGACGGCGTCGCAGGAGCCACGGCCGACCCGAAGGGCTTCTGGCGCCTCGACAAGGACAAGGACCTCGAGCTTCGTCACACGTCGCTCACCCTCGTCGCCTTCCACGACCTCGAGGAGAAGATCCGCGCTTGCGGCGGTGACCGCGACGCCGGCATCGAGGCATTCCTCGGCCAGAACGAGGGCGAGGGGTGGATGCTGCCGGAGGCGCTGCGGCTCGCCGACTACGGCCTCGGCTACGACGAGCGCGCCCGACAACCGCAGCCGGTCGCGAGCCGTCTCGGCCCGCGGTTCTACGACTGGCAGCTTGTGCAGAGCGCCGAGGAGTCGTGGCGCGAGTGCCACATGAATGCGCGGAACCTGCTGGGCGAGGAAGGGTATCGCGAGCTGCTCGAGGAGGTCGCGGCGCGAGCGGACACTTCCCGGTCTACCAGCACAGACGATCGATCCGCGGCAACGGGCGATGCCGCAAGGGAGGACAGCCTGTTCTGACGACCGCTCCGGCGCGAGAAGCGCCAGGGTGAGCCCAAGGCACCTCGTCGCGGGGCGGTCTCCTCCAAGGGTCCAGCACGCGTGCTCCGGTCGACACAGACGAATGTCCCATGCTGAAAACTCATTGTGCGGCATGCCGCGGTCGATACCAGCTTGAGGAGAAGCTCGACCTCAGTCCGCGGCGGTGACCGAAGACCAAGCAGGCCGGGGCCTCAGGCACTCCGTGGAGCGGCAAACGAACGAAGGAGGATCTCGTGG
>JBAXRL010000445.1:0-3302 GCA_037131205.1 Actinomycetes bacterium
GTCTGCAGCACGCCCTGGCTGCGCTCCGGCTGGTAGGGCGTGTAGGCGGTGGCGAATTCCGACCGAGTGACGATGGCGTCGACGACCGCCGGCACGTAGTGGTCGTAGATGCCGGCGCCGAGGAAGCTCACGAGGCTCGACGCCGGCGTGTTCGCCGCCGCCAGGCGGCGCATCTCGCCGAGCGCCTCCGCCTCGCTGAGGCCGGCGGGCAGCGCCAGCGGCTCCCGCCGGCGGACGGCCTCGGGGATGTCCTCGAACAGGCCGTCGATGCTTTCGACGCCAACCGCCGCGAGCATGACGCGCACGTCGCTCTCGCTGTGTGGGACGTAGTCCGTGACGCCGCGTCCCACGTCAGGCCTCGTCGAGGAAGGCCTTGTAGGCGTCGGCGTCCAGGAGCTCGCCGATCTGCCCGGGGGCGGTCATGCGCACGCGCAGGATCCAGCCCTCGCCGTAGCAGTCGTCGTTGACGCGCTGGGGCTCGTCCTCGAGCGCCTCGTTGACCTCGACGACCTCGCCGGTCAGCGGCGCGAAGATGTCGCTGACCGCCTTGACCGATTCGAGCTCGCCGTACGGCTTGCCTGCGACGACCTCGTCGCCGACGTCCGGGAGATCGGCGTAGACGATCTCGCCGAGCGCGTCCTGCGCGAACCAGGTGATGCCGAACACGGCGTCCTCACCCTCGATACGCACCCAGTCGTGCTCCTTGTAGTACTTCAGCTCCTGCGGGTAGGTCTCTTCGGCCATGGTGCCTCCTGTCGGCGCTGCCGTGGGTCGCTGACGAACGTGCCCGCGGGGCGCGTGGCAGAAACGCCCGCGTGCCCGGGAGCCGCCGCTCCCGGCGCCGGCCAACCAAAAAGACAGGGTGGAGTATCCACCCTGTCTGACGGCCGGCGCCTCAGCGGCGGCGCCATGTCATCCGGGGGCCCGTCGGGCCGCGGTCCGTTGGCCTGAGAGTTTCGGCGCTCACGCGCCTTGCCCCTTCGGCGTCCGCCTTGACGACGGACTCTCACGCGGCTTTCTGCCGGGCTGCCTCGCAGTGGCTCAGCGGGAAGACTGTAGCACCGAGAACGACCGCGCGCCAACAGACCGGGCGCGGGTCGAGCTATTTGACGGCGAAGGCGCGCCAGCCACTCACCGTGACGGCGTGCGCCGCGTCGCCGGGGTGCACGGCCCGCAGGCGCCAGGCGCCGGCGTGGCCGAGCTTGACCACGCCTGAGTACAGCGAGCCGGTGACGCCGTCGCTGAGCACCACATCGGCGATGAGCGCCGGCCCCCAGGCGCCTGCGAGCGTGAGCCGCTGGAGCTCCAGCAGCACGCTCCCCTGGCCCGGCGCGTGCCGCGGCATGAGAGAGCCGCTGACCGTGACCGCGCCGCCCCGCGCCACCGACGCCGGGAGCGCGGGGACCGAGAGGAGCACCTTTGGTGCGACGGCGACCACGGCGCTCTCGGCGGGCACGTAGGTGGCCGGCTCCGGCTGGTCGGTGGGCGGCACGAACCGCACGCGCAGCGCGGTGCGTTGCGCCGGCGTGAAGGCGAAGGCGACGCGCCCGTTGCCGTTGGTGAGCCCGGCCGCGACCTGCGTCCAGGCGGCGCCGGTCAGCCGTTCCAGGGAGATGCGCGCGCCCTCGAAGGGCTGCGCCGCGGCGTTGGTCAGCGTGGCCGTGAGGCGCGCGGCCGCGCCCCAGGCCGGCGTGACGGGGCGCGCCTCGGCGGCCAGCGCCGGCTGCCGGTCGCTCACGGAGATGCCGAGCGCCGGCGCGACGAGCGTCTGCACGGCGTATCGCACCTCGTCGAACGGAGGCGCCGTCTCGCCGGGCGCGAGCTGCCGGCGCGTGCCGGCGAGCAGATCGTAGGCGTAGGTGGCCACGCCACCAGCGGCCTGCTCGTCCCAGTAAGCGACCCCGGCGGCCGCGCCGCAGCGGCTGGGCGCGGATCCCGTCGTGATCGTCACGACCGGCGGCGCCGGCGGCGCGTAGGTGGCGGCGCGCGGATTGGACTTCAGGTACGCCACCGGGTCGACAAAGCCGCCATGGTCAGCCCAGCTCCCGGGCACGTGACCGGCATACGGATTGCGGTCGCGATACACGTCACTCGGATGGATGCTGAAGTGCAGGTGGTCGCAGCCGTTGACGGTCGCGATCACGGCTCCCGCCGCCACGCGCGCGTCGGCCCTGTACCGCAGCCCGGAGACGTGGCCGTAGAGGGCGCGGAAGTCCTCTCCCGCGGCCGTGCGGTGCACGATGATCAGGCAACCGCCGGGCGCGCCGTCGACCCCGTAGCCGCCGGCCTCGGCGCGCGCGATCCACACGGCGCCGGCGCCGATCGCGTAGACGGGACGCCCCTTCGCGGAGCGCATGTCCTGGGCGACGTGGACGTAGGCGCCGCGCGGCTCGAGGAACCCGGCATAGCCGCCGAAGTCCTCCGTGCCCGTCGGCCAATACCAGCCGCCGCTGCCCGGTTCGGGCGCGGCGCGAGCGGCGTCGAACGGGGCGGCGCCCTCGACGCCGAAAGCACGCCCCGACGCCTCTGAGGCAAGCGCGAGTTCGGGCAGGAAGGTCGACAGAGGCGCCGGAGACAACGCCGGTCGTGGCGACGCCGCTTCGGCGGACATCGCGAAGAGAGCAGCCGCGGAGCCGGCCGCGAGCACGCCGGCGAGCGCGGCCGCGACGAGCAACAGGCGCGCACGGCTGCGCGGGTGCGCCCCCTTCCGCGGGCGCACCCGGGCGCGCCCCTTCGGTCTGCTCACGCGTGACCTCCCGCCGCCGGCAGCGTCATGGACCGCCCCGACACTATCGCATCATGACCATCCCCGTCGCTCAGGCGCCGGTGAGCCACGAAGGAGGCGCCCAGCGGGTGCGCAGCCGGCAGCGCTCCCGGTGGAGAGCGCTCCCGGCGGACAGCGCTCCGCGGGGGCGACGCTGACCGTGTGGAGAAGACCGCATCCTCGACCTTCTCATCGTACACGCCCGCCCGCAGGCTCGCTCGCCCAGGGGGAACAGAAGGAAAGGCCGATCCCTGAGGAAGGCAGAGCGCTCGTTGAAGCCACCGCTCCCTCGCCGGGCGCGCCCTGCGGGCGCGCGGGCGGCCGCGGCGGCCCGGCGGCTCGGGCGCGGCAGCTCGGCCGCGGCGGCTCGGGCGCGGGGTAGTACGAAAAGGGAAGACAAGGATTCCTTGACTGTCGGGTCGCGTACGGCCGTTCGCAGGCTCGCTCGCCGGAGGGAAGATAAGGATTCGCCGGAATTCCCTATCTTCCCTCGCAGTGATACCCCGCCGCGGCGGCTCCCACGGCTGCGGCGGGTGCG
>JBAXRL010000446.1:0-3295 GCA_037131205.1 Actinomycetes bacterium
CCGAGCTCCAAGCGGTCGCGTCGCGACTCGACGCTGAACTGTACGAGCGTACGCCTGAATCGGCCTAGCTCCATGCCAAGATCATCGACGGCTGACCGCCAGCGACGGTGGTCAAAGCAGCCGGGACGCAGAAGCCCGGCGGCGAGCCTGACTGGTCACGGACGCCGCCATCGCGAGGCACGAGCCGCCCGATTGCCTTGCGCTTGCTCTGCGTATCGCGCTCCACGGGCGGAGGCCGCTACACGTCTGGCTGCCGCACGTCACGGAGCTGCTGCCCGGCGTCGCGCCGAGGTCCGTGCCCCTGACGTTGACGGTCGCGAAGCCGTCGCTTGCGGCGAGGACGGTGCCGCCGACGACATCGTCACCCTTCAGCCGTTGGCTCCGAAGGAGGCCTCAGCTCAACGCCGAGCCGCCGCTCGAGCGAGATCCCCTCTTCTGTGTTCTTGACCCAGATCGCGAGGAAGTCGGCCACGTCCGCAGGTGCTCCGGATACAGTGCCCTGAGGCTGGCCCGTTTCCGAGTTGAACATGAGGAACGTAACATCACCCATGGCTCACCCACCCCCATCTGAGGATTCAGCACTTCACTCAAGTATCGGCGGCGTCAACCGCGAACGTGAGTGTGCTTCCATGCCTTCCATCTTGGCCGACCCTGCGGATGGATAGGCTGACATGCGTGCGTGGGCCGGATGTCCGTCTGCTACCGGGGGGAACAGGCTCGCGACCATCGTCCTCTGGCCAGCGGGCAAGTACCGCGTCGACATCCACGAGCCCTTCCTCGCCGGCCTCGGCACGGTGGCGCAGGCACAGTTCACGCAGAGCGGCGAGTGTCGCCGTATGACGGTGGTCGCGCCCGAAGCGCGTCGCGTCCTCCGGAAGTCGAACGTCGGCAGGCTCGTGAAGGGGATCCGCATCGTCAACCGCAGCGAGGAACTCACCTTCGAGCAGATCCTCATGGCGGACAACCCTCCGTCGCCCCAGTCCCTGCTCATCGACCGCCAGGTCAGGGATCACCACACGCATCGCCCCTTCGACCTCTTCGGGCTGATCGCCGGCGACGACATGCCGGACGAGATCGGGATCGACGGCACTGATGTCGACGGGCCTGTCGTGGTGGGCGGGTACTGGGAGCAAGCAGTGGCGCGGGTGGAGAGGCTGATGGCCAGCCACTTGGAGCTGAGGATGCGTGTCTTCCGCACAACCTCGCTGGTGAGAGCGGTGACTGATTGGGGCCGCTCCCGTTAGAGCTGCCGCCGCCACTGATCGAGCGCGGCCACGATCACACTGTTCAGCCACCCATTGAATCTGTCCCGGGCGTTCTGCGCGGACTCCTTGTGGGTGAACGTGAACACATCGGGCGCCACGGGGTAGGGGCCGTCAACAGACGTCATGCCGTCTTCGGTCTGGTCTCTAAACTCCACCCAGGCTGTGGCAGCCAGCGTCCCCCAGAACTGCACCCCGAATCCGTGGAATACGACGATGATGTCGGTGGTCCGCTCTTCCTTGATGCGTAGTCTGATCCAGGCTGAGTAGGTTCTGGTGTCGGCGAAGTAGTCGAAGGCTCGCGCCGTCTCCACGATCTGATGCTTGAAGTAGTGCGCGGTGTCGTCCGAGCTCCTGGTGGCGACGGCGTAGCTGTCCGGATGCGCGTTCTTCAACATGTCGCTCACCTGATGTGCCACGGCTTTGAGTCTGTCCAGAGAAGCCGCCTCGAGTTCGCTCGCGATTTCGAACACGCGTCTCTGCTCTTCAATCTGCTGCTGATGACGCTGCTCCAACTTGTCGCGGGCCGCAGCCAGAACGCCGTCAAGGCTCTGCTGGTCCCACCGCACGTCCTCCGCAATGGTGAGTGCCTTGAGGAACGAATGCTTCTCGATGTGCGCAAAGAGGTCGACGAGTGGCTCCAGGTCGCCGCCGTCCGCTGCCTCCAGCGCGTCGATGTACGCCGCCCTGCTGTCCCGCGTGATCACGAGCGGGAACCAGCCGGCCCGCAAGAAGACGAGGGTCGCGAGGGTGCGCGCCACACGGCCGTTGCCGTCCTGGAACGGGTGGATCTGTGCGAAGCGATGGTGTAGCCAGGCGGCCTCAACGTAGCTGGGCACGCGCTGTCTCTCATGATCGGCGTGCAACTCGACGAGGCGCTCCATCTCCGACGCCACATGCTCGGGCGGGCAGTACTCGTGGCGCTCGCCACTGGCACGCGTCGGGTTGTTCGGCAGATGCTTCCACGCTCCGCGCAGCAGCTCCAGCGCGACGTCGTGACCGAACTGGTCTTTGGCCGCGACCGAGTCCTGATGACGCGTCAGGGCCGCGTGAACTTCCTTGACGTAGCCGATCGTCAGTTCGCGCCGTTGAGCGACGAATTCGAACTGATGATCGAGCACTTCCTTGTGATCCTGGAGCATGTCGATGATTTGCTCGGAGGGGTGCGTCGCGGTGCCGGCAGGGATCAGATTCGCTTCCAGGCCAGCCTGAATCAGGACCTCAGTGATGCCGCGATCGATGTTGTAGAGGCCCTCAATGATGCCGGTCTCGATCGACCACTCGCGCTTCAGGCGCTCCTGGAACTGATCGAAGCCTGCCGTTGCCCTGAGCTCTTCCGCTTGCTCCGACCACGTGTCCAGCAGATTGTCGAGCTCCGGATGCTGCAACTTCTCCCAGTCGGGCGGGAGATCCTCAATCGGGTGCCAGCGGTAGTCCTCGCCCACGAAGGCTCCTTTCGATAGCGACAGCGCATCATACTTCGCAGTCGAGGGCTTCAGCCCTGTTCGCAGGCCTCCTGCGGTGCAGTGATCTTCGTCTCGACCGGCGTCGCGACCGGGGACGGCGGACGCACGCGCTGCGCACCCGCATCCTCCAGCGCCGCATTGTTGGCAGGCTCATGAAGGCGATCCGCGCGGTCGACCACAGCGAGCCACTCACCTGCGGCCGATCCTCACCCGGGGACAACTCTCGCCCGCCCGAGCTCCGGCCATCGACCGCCAGGTCACGGACCACCACATGCACCGCCGCCTGGACCTCCTCGGGCTGCGGCGCCTCGGGGAGCGGGCGCGTGCGGGTTCGTGGTCATCGATGTCAAGCTCGGCAAGAACGGGGAGCTGAGCGAGGCCGTCGCGGAGCAGCTGGAGCACGACGTGCGGCACATCCGCGACGTGGCGCCGGACGCCTACGCGCGCTTCTACGAGAAGACCTACGCGCAGAAGCGCCGCCTCGGGCCGATCGCCGGCCCGGACATGCCGGACGAGATCGAGATCGACGGCAGCGAGGTCGAGGGGCTGGTGGTGGTCGGGGGCTAC
>JBAXRL010000447.1:0-3294 GCA_037131205.1 Actinomycetes bacterium
CGCGACGTGTCCACGGGCGCATCCGTGCGTGCAGACCTGGCGGGATAGGCCCTAACCGGCCAGGTGCTGGCGAACGGCGGCGACGAGCTCCGGCAGAACCTCGCCGCCGGGGCCTTGCAGGAAGATGTCGGCGGCGGCGGTCAGGGCGTCACGCTCCGGATTCACGTCGATCACCGTGGCTCCGGCCTCCGCCGCCAGAAGTGGCAGGCCCGCGGCGGGATACACGATCCCCGAGGTCCCCACCACCAGCATGACGTCGCAGTCGGCGCTGAGCGCCTGGGCGCGGTCGATGGCGTCGCCGGGGAGCGCCTCGCCGAACCACACGACATCGGGACGCAGCAGCTCGCCGCATTCCGGGCAGCGCGGCGGTTTCTCGTCCTGGCCGGCGAAGTCGGCGAGCACGAAACCGTCGTGTTGCCCGCTCAGGCACTTGAAGCGGAACATGCTGCCGTGGAGTTCGATCACGTCGCTTGACCCGGCGCGTTGGTGCAGGCCGTCGATGTTCTGCGTCACCACGGTGACCTGGGGAAGCAGGCGCTCCAGCTCGGCGATCGCCGTGTGCGCCGGGTTGGGAGTGACGGCCGCCGCCGCGCCGAAGCGGTGCTCGTACCAGCTCCAGACGAACGCGGGCCGGCGCTCGTAGGCTTCGCGGGTGGCGAGCTCCATCGGGTCGTACTGCGCCCAAAGGCCGGTCTCGGCCTCGCGGAAGGTGGGAATGCCCGACTCCTTGCTCACGCCGGCGCCCGTGAACACGACCAGCCTGCGCGAGCGGGCAAGCGCCCTCGCCGCCGTTTGCAGGCGTGGATCCTGCGCCATGTGTCCTCCCGCGGTCGCGTTCCGGTGCATGCTGGTACGCTACCGTACAGTGGGACGCAGGGCGAATGACGTGACCGGCTTGCCGGAGGAGCGGGAACCATAGAGTCCGAGGGACGCCAGGACCACCCTTACGTGGCGCACTACGATAGTCCGCACGAGCCGGACGTGCTGGACGCCGCAGACGCGCGCCGCGACGCCGAGGCCCTCGCGAAGGCCGCGCGCGATTCCGCCCGCCGGATGGACTGCGCCCGCGGGCGCGTCCTGCGCACCGTCGCCGGCGTCTTCCTCGCCTGTGTGAGCATCGCCGGCGGCGCGGTCGCCGTGATGGCCGTGATCGTTGCTCTCTCGCCCGGCGCCGGTCCGGTGAGCCTGGTCACCGACATCGAGGGGGACAGCGTCCGCTCCGTGACCCTGACGAGCGCTCAGATGCTCATGTTTGCCGGTGCCATCGTGGCGCTCGAGGTGGTGCTCATCTGGGCCGCCACGCTCCTCTTCTCCAAAGGGCTCCATCCAGGGCAGTGGGTCGCCGTGGGCGTGATGGCCGCGGCGTCCACGGTCGGCATCGCGCTGGGCGCCGGCGGCATCTTCGTCAATGCGGTCAACTGGCCGTACCTCGTCGCGTTTCCGCTGATCGTCGTGGCTGCGCTGCTCGAGTCGCTGCGAATCAGGCGCCTGCGCGCGCGTTGGGGCGAGTAGGAGGATCGCGGGATGAACGAGCCCAGGCAGGACGAGGCGCTGCCCTGCGAGCCGGACAGCGCGCCCACGGCCGCCGCGGAGGGCACGCGTCCCGGCGGCGGCCTCCGTCTGCTCGCCGCCGCCGTCACGGCGCCGTGGCTCGTGGGCTACGGCGTCACCGGCGCCTGGGCCGTCACGCGCGGCGCACGCGCCGCGGCCGACGGCCTCTCTCCTGTCGATGTCGGCTACTCGCGCCTGGTCACGCCGCCGGGAGTGATCCTCATCGGCGCGCTCCTGCTGGCCGGCTTCGCCGTGCTCCTGGCGGCCGCGATGCTCGTCCTTTACGGCGCTCGCCGCCGCGCCGCCTGGGTCGCCGCGTGTATCGTCGCCGCCGTCCTGACGGCCGGGTCGCTGTGGGCCGCCGCGAGCGGCGGCCTCCATCCCGGCCTCTGGCTGCTCTTCTTCGGCGGCCTCCTCTACGCCGCCGCCCTCAGCCTCGCCGAGCTGCTGTACGTGACGCGCGCCGCCCGTCGTGGCACAATCCCCGCACCATGAGCGCAGCCGTCACATGAGCACCAGCATCTTCGTCGGGCACGCCAAGCCGCCGGCCAACACCGTCAGCGGCCAGATGTACCCCATCCTCAGTGTGGTCTGCGAGGTCGACATGGAGACCGGCGTCATCATCGCCGCCGAGTTCACGGTCGCCACCGACCTGGCGAAGGACTACCTCAACCGCCTGATCAGCGGGCACAACCTGGCGACCGACGAGGACGTCATCATCGAGGAGCTCGAGAAGTGCTACTTCTCGGGCACCCAGAAGGCGCTCATCCAGGCCTTTCGCGACATGATGAAGCGCTATCGTGCGCAGGTGACCTGAGCCCGCACGGTGTCGAGAGGTGACGGGCCGGCAGACTGGCCCTCCGGGCCTCCTCCGGCCCCTCCGTTCTGCCCGTCCGACACGTTGCCGCCCCCGGCGGCGGGTGCTAACGTTATCGTTCTGCTCGTCGCATCGCCGCGACCCTCGGCGGCCGTCTCGCCGCCGGTCCACAAGGAGGCCCGCATGCCCAACGAAGATGGCACGCCCACCGTAGAGGAGCTCAAGGCCAAGGCGTACCAGCCCATGGAAGACGCCATGAAGCTGCACCCCTTCTACAAAGGCAAGATCGAGACCACCCTCAAGTGCTGCGTGCGCGACTTCCAGGACTTCGGCATCTGGTACACGCCCGGCGTGAGCAAGCCGTGCCTCGACATCAGGGACGACCCGGAGAAGGTCTACGAGCACACCAACAAGGGCAACACCGTGGCCGTGATCAGCGACGGCACGCGCGTGCTGGGCATGGGCGACATCGGCCCCAAGGCCGGCCTGCCGGTGATGGAGGGCAAGAGCCTCCTCTACAAGTACCTCGGCGGCGTCGACGGCTTCCCGCTCATGGTCGACACCAAGGACCCGGACAAGTTCATCGAGTTCGTCAAGCTCGTGCAGCCGGGTCTCGGCGGCGTGAACCTCGAGGACATCTCCCAGCCCAAGTGCTTCCGCATCCTCGACACCCTGCGCGAGGAGTGCGAGATCCCCGTGTGGCACGACGACCAGCAGGGCACGGCGTGCGTCACGCTCGCCGGCCTCGTCAACGCGCTCAAGGTGGTCGGCCGCGACATCGCCGAGGTGAAGATCGCCTTCATCGGCTCGGGGGCGGCCAACGTCGCCATCAGCCGCCTGATCTTCGCCTTCGGCGCCGACCCCGCGAAGTGCCGGGTCGTCGACAGCAAGGGCATCCTGCACAAGGGCCGCGGCGACATCGAGGC
>JBAXRL010000448.1:0-3292 GCA_037131205.1 Actinomycetes bacterium
GAGGTGAGGAGCGTGAGGCGGGGCGGGCGAAAGCCCGCCCCGCCTGTCGCGCGAAGCGCTCGGCGCGGTCACTCGTCGTGCATCAACTCGGGACGAAAGTCGTGCAGGGTGAGCTCGTGGCCGGGAAGGGCGACGACAAAGTCGTCGCCCCAGCCGCCGGCCACGAGCGCATCGAGGATGCGCGTCGTCCCGGGCACATCCTCCACGGCGAGGTCGAAACGCTCCGCGAACTCGGCCACCCGTGCCCGGTACGGCTCCAGGTCATAGCGGCCCGTGTCGATGAGCGCGATGCGCGTGTAGTGGGCGAGCAGCAGGCGCATCATCCGCTCGGCGCGTTCGCGGCCGCGCTTCTCGACGGTCTTCTCGTGCTCGCTGAGGATGGTGTCGCACTCCTCAAGGTACGCCCTGGCCAGGTAGTACGTGCCGCAGGCCTTCTCCGACTGCGCGGCGAAGGCCTCGTTGGACCCCAGCATCATGGCGATGCAATCGTCCACGCGCGGCACGACCAGAGTGGCGTGCTCGGTCTTCAGGCCGAGCACGGCGTTCGAGCACATGCCGTAGCCCAGCACGATCGTGGCTCCGGGCTTGTCGGCCTCGGCGACGGCGGCGCGCAGCGCCTCCTTCAGCCGCTCGGGGCGCACGTGGAGCTGGGCCTCGAGCCTATGGCAGTCGATGCCGTCGGTGGCCCCGTCGGCGAGCTCGCCGAGGACGGCCGGGCAGGCGATGAGCTTGAGCCTGCCCGGCCGCTCCTCGGCGCCGTGGTCATCGTTCCTTGTCGAGTGCGTCATGCCCTCAGAAGACGCCGTACTCGTCCGCCGCTTCGCGCAGCGCGAGCATGTTCTCGGGCTTCGTCTCGTCGGGGATACCCATCGTCCCGTCGATCATCAGCGCGCCCGTGTCGCCGAACAGCTCGACGAGCTCCTTCACGTCGTCCTTGACCTGCTGGGGAGTGCCGGCGCACAGGAGTGACGCCGGCACGTTACCCCAGAAGCACATCTTGTCGCCGAGGATCTCCTTGAACTTCTTGCGGTCGATCTTGTCGAAGTGGGCCGCTATCTTGCCGGCTGGGAGCTCGGCCAGGTATTTCAAGCGCGGCGTGTAGTCGCCCTCGAAGAGCGGCATCGGGATGAGGTCCTGGGCGACCAGGGTCTCGATCAGGGCCTTGAACGTCGGCCAGTAGAACTTCTCGAACTGCTCTTCGCTCATGAACCCGCCGGCGCCGCGGTGCATGGGGATGAAGATGCGCGGGTTGTGGAACATCTGCGCCGCCTGAACGGCGAAGGCGACCGTCGGCACCTGCATGAGGTCGATGGTGGCGAGCAGCTTCTCTGGGTGCCGGAACATGTCGAGTGTGCTGCCCCTCAGGCTGCGGAGGGTGTCGGAGACGATGTCGAAGGCGGGGATCGTGGGGGCCGCCCAAGTCACCGGGTAGCCGAGGCCGGCCATCTCCTGCGTGTAGGCCGTCACGGCGCCGTTGTACGCGTCGGCTGCGTCGGCCAGGCGCAGGAGCGCCTCCAGGGCCTTGCGCATGGGCGGGGCGGCCGCGAGGGAGCCGCCGATCGACTGCAGGTAGTACATGTTCGAGAGCCAGTAGAGCGGCGGGATCGGCGCCTGACCCAGTCCCTCAAGGCTACCGGCGATGCGCGGAAAGATCCTGGTGAAGGTGAAGCCGTTGGGGTCGGCGAGGAACTCGTCGTACTCGTCGGCCTTCAGGTACTCGTTCTCGACGAACTGGAAGGGTTCGTGGTCGGGCAGGTCGCCGCCCGGCCAGCGGAATTGCTTCGTCGCCATCGCTTCGTACCCGTCGTGTCCGAACATCCCATTGGGAGGCGCGAAGTCCCAGCCGAACTCGAGGACGGCTTCCTTCATGGCCTGCGTGCGCACCGCGTGGTCGTAGCCGCATTCACGGTTCGAGAGCCCTTTGATCTTCGTCGGGAAGTAGTGCACGACAAGGGGTAGGATGGGCACGCGATCGGGCTTCTTGAGCGCGACGATGTCGTTGAAACGCTGCTCGCGCTGCTTGTAGAGCTCCTCGCCGGTGGCGGTCATCGGGCCTCCCCTCCAGTCCACGCGTCGGCCAGCTTGAGCGCCGCCGTCACATCGCTGCCCCAGCCGTCGGAGCCGGTGTAGTCCTGGACCTGCTGGTCGGCCGGGGCGCCGCCCACCATGATCTTGACCTGGTCGCGCAGGCCGGCGGCGCTGATCGCGTCGACCGTGTCCTTCATCGAGTCGAAGGCCAAGGTGAGAAGGCCGGAGAGGCCTACGACCTCCGGCTTGTGCTCCGTGATGGCCGCGACGAACGTCTCCTGCGGTACGTCGATACCCAGGTCGTGGACCTCGTAGCCGTTGATGTCGAGCATCATCACGACAATGTCCTTGCCGATGTCGTGGATGTCGCCGTGCACGGTGCCGATGACGATGGTGCCGCGTTTCTCGCCCGCGCCGGAGCCCTTAATGTGCGGCTTGAGCTCCTCGGAGATGCCGCGCATGATCTCGCCGCCCATGATGAGCTCGGGGATGAAGGCCTCCTCGCACTCGAAGCGGCGGCCGAGCTCGGTCATCGCCTCCCTGGCCTGCTCGAGCACCTGAGCGGGGTCCGTGCCGGCGTCGAGCATGCTCTTGACGAGGCCCAGGGCCTCGTCCTCGCGCATGTTGACGATGGCGTCGGTCAACTCGTGTGACATGTGATCCTCCCTGACTCGTGGCTCTGTCCGGGTCGTACCATACACCATAGCGGGCTACTGGTCTAGGGAAGTTGCAGCGATAGTGCTATGATGCCGTGCGAAGGAAGGAGCGGGAGGCTGGAGCACCGCGAGCCGATGAGCGTCCTCAGCCACATAGACCGGTCGTCCTACGAGCCGCCGTACGCGCAGCTCGCGCGCCTTCTGCGCGAGCGCATCGCCGGCGGCGAGTACCGCCCCGGCGACCGCCTGCCCTCCGAGGCCGAACTCTGCGAGGCCTACCGGGTCAGCCCTATGACGGTCAGGCGCGCTGTGACCCTTCTCATCCAGGAGGAGGTCGCGACCACCGAGCAGGGGCGCGGCACCTTCGTCAAGTCGCCGGAGCTCGGCGCCGCGACCTTCGACCTCGGCGACCTGCGGCGCTATCTCGTCGACGCCGGCACCGAGGTCAGGATTCTCGAAGCGCGCATCGTCTCTCCGTCACCGCGCGTGAGCAGCAAGCTCGCCGTCGACGCGGGGTCGCGGGTGATCGCCATCAAGCGTCTCCTCAGCAGCAACGGGGAGCCCGTCTTCTACCACAGCGAGTATCTCGTCTTTGACCCGCGGCGGCC
>JBAXRL010000449.1:0-3291 GCA_037131205.1 Actinomycetes bacterium
ACTGCATATGTCGCCCTTCCAAACCTGATGGTAGGGTCATACGCAGAAGCAGGCATCTGCGTCGGGCGTCTTACGCTGACTGCAGAATGGCGTTAGGTGCAATCATGCGCATCCGAGAGGCAACCTTCTCCGATAGAGACGCGATTCGCGATATTCACTTGTCGGCGTTCGGCGCAGACGAGAGGGAGATCGTCGCGAAGCTTGCTGTCGATCTGCTGTCAGAAGGCACGAGGCCGCCGACGATCGCCTTGGTCGCAGAGGTCGGCGGCAGTGCGATAGGACATGTGGCTTTCAGCCCCGTGAGCACCGGAGTTGCTGACGGTCTTGGGGTCTACATCCTGGCGCCCTTGGCAGTGCGCCCAGAACACCAGAAGCGTGGTGTGGGGTCACTGCTCGTAGAGGATGGAAAGCGGCAACTCTCGGAGATGGGTGTCGACCTCTTGCTCGTCTACGGGGACCCTGAGTACTACGGCAGATTCGGGTTCTCCGTGGCTGCCGCGGAAGGATGCATTCCTCCGTACGACATCGAGCACCGTTTGGGATGGCAGGGCGTTGTGCTCAGCGAGCGTGGGATTCCGGAATCGCCGCTGCGGTTGGAGTGTGTCGCCTCATTGCGTGACCCAGCACTGTGGTAGGGATGCACCTAACAAGCGGATCAAGCTGATGCGCCGCAGGTCTTCATCACTCTGGGAGCGCTGCGCGCACAGCTTATCCGCGGTGCGTTCGACGAAACGCAGACTCGCTGCCGTCACACCGACCTGCTAGATTGGCTGCATGACCACGTTCAAGACGATTTCCCTCTTCTCGGGGGGCATGGGGCTCGACATCGGACTCGAAAGCACCGACCTCTTCGAGGTTGTCGCCTGCGTTGAGGTGGATTCGGACTTCTGCGAAACGATTCGGCGCAACCGGGACGCGGGACGACTGACTCGTGACCTGCGTGTGTTCGAGGGCGACATACGCGGCATATCGCCCGAGGACGTGCTCTCTGCGGCTGGCCTGAGCCCCGGTGAGGTTGACCTGGTGGTGGGCGGCCCCCCCTGCCAGTCGTTCAGCACTGCGGGTCGGCGAGGAACGGTGCAGGATCCAAGGGGCACGCTTCTCTGGGAGTACCTGCGGTTCATCGATGCACTGAAGCCGAAGTTCTTCCTCATGGAGAACGTCCGCGGGCTCTTGTCTGCGGCGCTTCGGCACCGGCCGATAGCTGACAGGCCCGAGAAGGGTGGCCCACCTCTCTCAGATGAAGAACAACCAGGCTCGGTTGTTCGGCTCTTCGCCCGGGATCTCTCACAACTTCCAGGCGATAGCTACCATCTCGACATCTTCGAGGTAAACGCAGTCAACTACGGCGCTCCTCAGCTGCGCGAACGCGCCATCTTCATCGGCAACCGATTCAATGCGCAGGTTGACTTCCCGGCGCCTACTCACGGTCAGGCCAACGGAGACGTCCCTCTGACTTTGCCGGGACTCTCGTTGAACAACGGACTTGCTCCGTGGCGCACGCTCGGAGACGCGTTGGCCGGGCTGCATGACCCTCATCCAGCGGTGCTGGACTTCAGCCCCCGGAAGAAGGGGTATCTGAAGATGGTTCCCCCTGGATCCAACTGGCGCAGTCTGCCAGAGCCCATTCAGAAGGAGTCGATGGGAAAGGCGTGGCACGCGAAGGGAGGCCGCTCAGGCTGGTGGCGTCGCCTCTCGCCGGACTTGCCTTGCCCGACCTTGGTGACCATGCCCAACCACGCGAGCACCTCACTCTGTCACCCGACGGAAACGCGAGCCTTGTCGATTCGCGAGCACGCTCGGATCCAAGGGTTCCCAGACGATTGGGAGTTCTGCGGCACCATCTCCAAGCAGTACGCGCAAGTCGGCAACGCCGTTCCCACACGGCTTGGCCACGTTGCGGGACGAGTCCTGGGGGACGCTCTGGCAGAACTGGCAGCACATGACTGGATGCCCGATTCCGAGAGAGTTCTCGAACCCCGGGTCATCTACTTGCAGTCCCACGTGCGCACCAGGCAGTGGTTCAAGAACGGCAAGACGTTCGTTCGCAACGGCGACGGCGACAACGGGCTTTCGGACTATGCGGCGCCAAAGACCGTCCGCAGAACCCGAGCCCTGGGGGAGGGGCAGATCGATGCCACGACATCTTGGACTCCCACGGCCTGAGCCGACGGTTCTGATACGGCAGGTGCTCCTGTCTGGTCTGAAGAGCGTCGATGCGGAGCCCGCGGCTCAGCAGCGTGTGCTTGCGATGGAGACGGGATTCCGCCGGAAGGTGGATGACCACGTCGCGTCACTGCCGCAGTCGGACTCTTCCTTTGAGGCATTCAACACGAGCCCCTTCGTCCTTCTGATCCACGCTCGTCAGAGGAGCTACTCGAAGGTGAGCGAGATTGAGCGCGACATACTCCCGGCGAAGCAGTTGTCATCCATGGAGACCTCAGCCGGGAGAATGGTGGAGGAGGTCGTGTTCCCGGTCTACGGATGGGAATGCGTGCCAAGCGGGATGCATACGCCCTACTCCGCGCTCGACGGCAAGACCAGGGCCGGCAGGAAGCTGCTTGTCGCCAGTCTCAAGAGCGGCCCGCGATGCCTCAATGATGAGATGAGTGAGAATCTCGCGGACGCCGTGGTTAACAACTTCGAGACTTGGGCGTCGGACGCCCGAGCGAAGGAGATCGACTTCACCTACGGTGTCCTGTACGGCACCAAGCGTCAATCCAACAAGAAGGATTGGCACATCCTCAGGAACATCGACGAGAAGAAGCGCAGTTCCGCAACCGTGCCGCCAGCAGGTCGGTGGGATTCCGAGTTCGTCGACGGGGGCATCACCGTGCGCGCGGCTGCCCGCATCGGCCTCGACTGGTGGAGCTACCTGGGCGGAGAGCTGTGTTTCCTCGAGGTCATGACTGCACTGATTCGCGCCTGCATTGCCCCGGGACAGGCAGACGCTACTGACTACCCCTATGCAATCGAGGACTTGGGCGCCATTGTGTCGACCGAGGTGGTTCCGGACGACTACAACGTCTCACTTCTGCAGCGAAGCCAGATACCGTGGCTCTTCCTCATGGCGCGTCACTACTGTGATCATCTGGTCGACTAGGTAGCGTCGTTCGAACAAGCGCATCGAGCAGACGCCGCGCGGAAGGTACGCTCGGGTCGAAAGGCAAGCGAATGCGGCGCAGCTCATGCGCAACACGTTGGGCATCGCCGAAGGGACTGTCATGGATTACGAAATTCCCTCAACCACGCCGGACCGCACGACGGTCGATCGCGTCCTGCGCGACGTGA
>JBAXRL010000450.1:0-3289 GCA_037131205.1 Actinomycetes bacterium
GCGGACGGCTGGATCAGTCGGCGGGGGATCGCATGCAAGCCAGAGCGTCCGTGGCGAGACGGCCGTCATCCTGGACACCTGCATACAGAGCATGGGGGGCCGCGACAATGACCACCCACAAGAAGCTCATCGAAGTCGCCCTGCCGCTGGCGGCCATCAACAAAGCCTGCGCGCGGGAGAAGTCGATTCGCCATGGGCACCCGAGCACGCTGCACCTGTGGTGGGCGCGGCGGCCGCTCGCGGCGGCGCGCGCGGTGATCTTCGCGCAGATGGTTGACGACCCGTCGGCCTACGTGGACGTGCTGCGGGGGGACCCGATGCTGCGCCGGAGGGCGGAGACCGCCCTCAAGGCCCGTCTGAAGCTGTGGGACGAGGCCTGCATCCTCGCCGAAGAGGCCAAAGGGTCCGGGCTTCCGGTCCCGGAACCAGGACCGGCGCCCACCCTCGACGACATGCTGGCCGACCAGGAGCGCCAGCGGCTGTTCCGCATCATCGAGGATCTGGTGCTGTGGGAGAACACCACCAACGAGACGGTGCTGCAGGCGGCGCGCGACGAGATCTGGCAGAGCTGGCGGCGCGCCTGCGCCGAGAACGCCGACCATCCTCGGGCCAGTGAACTGTTTGACCGACACAAGCTCCCCGCCTTCCACGACCCCTTCGCGGGCGGCGGCGCACTACCACTGGAGGCGCAGCGGCTGGGGCTGGAAAGCTACGCCAGCGACCTGAACCCAGTGGCGGTGCTGATCAACAAGGCGATGATCGAGATCCCGCCGAAGTTTGCGGGCAAGCCGCCGGTGAACCCCAAAGCGCGTGCGGAGAGGTTTCTCGTGCCCAGGGAGCGGATGGGCGCTCAGGGCCTGGCCGAGGACGTCCGCTATTACGGCCAATGGATGCGAGAGGAGGCCGAGAAGCACCTCGAACACCTCTATCCGAACGTGACCGTGACATCCGAGATGGTGGAAGAACGGCCAGACCTCCGTAAGTACGCTGGCAAGTCGCTCACTGTGATCGCCTGGCTCTGGGCGCGCACAGTCCTGAGTCCGAACCCTGCATTCGCGCACGTAGACGTTCCGCTCGTCTCCACATTCATGCTTTCCACCAAGCCGGGCAAAGAAGCCTACGTCGAGCCGGTCATCGAGGATGACGACTACCGCTTCACGGCCCACGTAGGCAAGCCTGCGAACATGGAAGCTTCGAAGAACGGCACGAAGCTCGCACGCGGTGCGCATTTCGGGTGCCTAATGTCGGGTACGCCGATGGCGAGCGACTACATCAAAGCCGAGGGCAAGGCCGGACGCCTGGGCGTCAGGCTAATGGCGATCGTGGCCGAAGGGGAACGCGAGCGCGTCTTTCTCGCGCCGACGCCAGAGCACGAAGCGACGGCGCGCGAGGTGAGGCCCGGGTGGAAGCCGGACTTGACGATTTCTGGCAGCACGCAGTATCTCGGCGTGAAGCCCTATGGGATGGATCAGTTCTCGCAACTCTTCACCGACCGCCAGTTGCTGGCGTTGACGACTTTCTCCGAGCTAGTGCATGAAGCTCGCAAGCAGGTGCAACACGATGCCCTTCTTGGTGGATTGAGCGACGACGGCAGGTCCTTCGCGGACGGAGGCAGCGGCGCTGCCGCCTACAGCGATGCTGTTGCGCTCTATCTTGCCTTCGCCGTCGACCGAGTCATCGAGCGTCACACTTCGATAGCGATTTGGGATTCGAGCCCAACAAAGTTGCAGCTCGCGAACACGTTTCGGCGCCAGGTAATCCCCATGACCTGGGACTTCGCTGAAGGAAACATGTTCTGTATGTCGTCCGGCACTTGGTCACCTAGCGTTGAGTGGGTAGCCAGGTCAATCGCATTCGCCCCGACGACTCCAGCTGGTCTTTCTCTTCAATGCGACGCAGCCTCCCAGGACGTATCCAAGGACCGCATCGTCTCGACCGATCCGCCCTACTACGACAACGTTCCGTATGCTGACCTTTCGGACTTCTTCTACGTCTGGCTGCGCCACTCAATTCGGTCCGTGTTTCCCGACCTGTTCGATACGCTTGCTGTGCCCAAGGCCGAGGAACTGGTCGCCTTTGCCTATCGCCATGACGGAAAGGCGTCTGCGCAGGCGTTCTTCCTGGGTGGTATGACGCAATCCATGCGCCGCTTGTCAGAGCAGGCGCATCCAGCATTTCCGATCACCATCTACTACGCCTTCAAGCAGGCCGAGAGCAAGGGCGACTCAGGCATCGCGAGTACCGGCTGGGATACGTTCCTGGCCGCAGTCATCGATGCCGGATTTGCGATTACGGGTACTTGGCCTCTCAGAACTGAGCTAACCGTCGCACTAAAGAAGAGCAGCGCGTTCCTTGCCTCCAGCATCGTCCTCGTCTGCCGCAAGCGCCTCGCCGACGCCCCCACTGCCACGCGCCGCGAGTTCGTCACCGCGCTCAAGGCTGAGCTGCCTCGGGCCCTCGCGCACCTGCAGCGCGGCAACATCGCGCCGGTGGACCTCGCGCAGGCCGCCATCGGCCCGGGCATGGCGGTCTACACCCGCTACGCCAAGGTGCTCGACGCCGAGGGCAAGGCGCTCACCGTGCGCGAGGCGCTGGCGCTCATCAACCAGACCCTCGACGAAGCGCTGGCCGAGCAGGAGGGCGACTTCGACGCCGACAGCCGCTGGGCGCTCGTCTGGTTCGAGCAGTCGGGCTTCGCTGAAGGCGAGTACGGCGTCGCCGAACAACTCTCCAAGTCCAAAAACACCAGCGTCGCCGGTATGGTCGAGGCCGGCATCCTCGAATCGAAGCACGGCAAGGTACGGCTGCTCCGGCCCGAGGAACTGCTCGCCGACTGGGACCCGGCCACCGACGCGCGCCTCACCGCCTGGGAGGTCGTCCACCACCTGATCCGCGTGCTCGAAAGCGGCGGCGAAGGCGCGGCGGCCGAGCTGGTCGGCAAGCTCGGCGCCAAGGCCGAGGTCGGCCGCGAGCTCGCCTACCGCCTCTACACCCTGTGCGAGCGCAAGAAGCGCGCCGCCGAGGCGCTCGCCTACAACGGCCTCGTGCAGAGCTGGCCCGAGATCGTCCGTCTTGCCCACGAGGGCGGCACACCCAAGACTGAGCAGGGCGCACTGTTCGGAGAGACTGAGGAGTAGCAGATGCAGATCGAGTCCATCGAGATCCGCAATTACCGCTTGTTCCGCAACGCTACGCTCGCCGATCTGCCCCGACTCGCGGTCGTCGTCGGCGCCAACGGGTCGGGCAAGAGCACGCTGTTCGACGTCTTCAGCTTCCTCAAGGAGTCGCT
>JBAXRL010000451.1:0-3287 GCA_037131205.1 Actinomycetes bacterium
GACTCTGCGAGCACCCAGTTCATGATGCGTCCGTACCAGGCGACCGCGTCGGCATTGTTGGTCGAGCAAAACGCGTCGCCGGGCGCCGCGTGCTTGATCAACGCCGCCAGATCGTCGTTGCCATCGGCCAGCTCCGTCTTCACGACATCGACGCTGCGCACCGACCCCGACCCCGCATGCCATATGAGAGCGTCCCAGAAGCCGGGGCAGATCGAAAAGGAGTAGTACCGATTCTTCGCCTCGATGAGGACGTTGGCGTCCACGAGATAAGCGGTGTGGGTCGTCATCGGCGACTGGTGGCGTCCAGCCTCTCCGCATACCGCGCGAAGGTGTCGCCGTGCAGATCGGTGAGTACGAATGCGTCGCGGTACAGAAGCCGCCCCTCCTGAGTGGCTCGCACGACCGCCTCGCCGAAGCGGCGCCCGATGCGGCCCTCCTGCGTTGCCCAGAAGTCGCCGCCGCTCCTCTTGGTCTCCGCTTGGCGGCGGGCGTCTTCGCGGTAGCCGCCGTAGAACGCGAAGAAGCCTTCGCGATCGATGAGCCGGAGGTCGAGGGCCCGACGGGCGACGACCAGTGCACTGACCTTGAAGCGCCGCGCCAGTTCGTCGAACGGCCTCAGCTCCCCGCGAGCTGTGGGCCATGCGGCAAGCATCTCGCCCTGAGGCACCAGGAACTCCGCTGCGACCCTGTTGCACGCCTGCTCGACAGGGACGCCGGCCGGCTGCATGTCGCGCAGGTCGAACGCGGCGCTCTGCGCGAACCACACGTGCGCAAGCTCATGTGCAATCGTGAACATCTGTGCCGCCTTACCGTCCACCGTGTTGATGAACATGAGCGGCGCGTAGTCATCGGTCAGCACGAATCCGCGGAACTCCTCCGGATCGAGAGCTCGGTGCGTATTGTTGCCGACGACCCCATTACTCACGACGAGGATGCCGGCCTGCTCGACAAGGTCGATGAGCGCCGCCAGGGCACCCGTCCAGGTCGCATGTTGCCCGGCCCACGCGTCACCGACACCGAGTTCCTTGCGCATGCGCGCGGCGACCTGAGGAGCAGGGTCGTCCGGGCTCGCCGCGCCGACGAAGTCCAGAGGAGGCTGCCCCTGCTCGATGAGATGCTCCCGCATCCAGTCTTGGCGCCGCAGCATCGCGTACACGGTCTCGCGGAGGTTCGGGCTGGGGTGCGGCGCGGCGTCCTGCTGCAGAGTGCGGAAGTGGGGGATCGGTAGGCGGATGTCCGGAGGGTCGGCGAGGAACAGATAGCCGAGCGGCGTCAGGGTCTTCTTCGCGAAGTCCTCGAGCTGTCTCAGCGTGGGCTGCGTCTGCTCGGCCTCCCATTCCGAGATCTTGGGGAAGCGCTTGGCGAGATCGTGCAGCGTCGCGCCCGAGCGCTCGCGCGCCCAGCGCACCACTTCGCCGTTGACGGCCACTCTGGTCATGCTCCCACTCTTCCCGCTTGAGCCGATGTCTCGCGAAAGCCCTCGATCAGGAGCGGCGCGTACCTCCACTTGTCCATGCGCAGCCCACCACAAGAGACTACGCGGCGACCAGCGCTCCGGCAACAGCGGCGAGGGAGACAAACGCCGCAGGAGCTCCACGCCGGTACGAGAGTGGCCCAAGTGGATCCAACGGGCCCCCTCAACAGGCCCGTACTCTTGCGTGCAAGCGGACGATTCCCTGCGCCGAGCGGGTGACCCTCGCCACATCTCATTGTCACTCTGTCCGCGAAGCACCCGTCGGGCTACGCTCCCCCACGTGATGAACTTGACCCGCGCTGACCGCGCGACATGACACCGGCCGGCCCACGCAGAAGACGCGCTGAGCCGCCGCCCTACTGGCACGCCTACGTCGATGAGAGCGGCGACCGCGGCTGGAAGCGCAGGCCGGCGGCTCTGTCATCCGGCGCTCGGGCCGGTTCGTCCGAGCATTTCTGCCTCACCGCCGTGCTCGTAGCGGACGGTGCTCAGTCCGCCATCCTCGAAACGTGGGGGCAGGTAGCGACGGAGATCGGCCGCAAGCCGTCAGACACCATCCACTGGAAGAAAGTGAGATCCCATCCGCAGCAACTCCACCTCTGCAACGCGGTCCATGCCGTGGAGGACCTTCGCGTCATCTCGGTGGTCTTCAGCAAGTGGGACATCGACAACGCGCCAGCCGTCATGGCGCCGGACGACCTCTACACCTGGGCCCTTCGCCTCCTGGTCGAGCGCCTGTCGTGGTTCGGAAGGCGCCATCAAGCTCAGACCGTCATGCACTTCGCCCAGGTGAAGGGCCTGCCGCCCCAGTTGATCGCCGACTACCTCAGCGGCCTGCAGCATCAGGCGACGAACATCGAGTGGGGCCACCTGATGATGCCGGCCAGGGTCGCCACGCCTCACAACCAGAAGATGCTGCAGATCGCCGACACGGCCAGCGGCGCGGTCTATGCGGCCCTCGAGTGGGACGAGTACGGCAACACGGAGCGCCGCTACCTCGACACGCTGCACTCGCGCCTGTGGCGACCAGCCGGTGGGACACTGCAGGCGCACGGGCTCAAGATCTGCCCATGGCCGCACCCGCGCCACCCGTGGGTGCAGGCGTTCTGACAATCGTAGACAGAGAAATGGGCCCGGGACGTCGGCCGCGTTGCCGCGGTGTCACTGTTTCCAGCGACTGACGGGGTTCCCGAACCCACCTTCATTATCCCCGACCCCCAGAGGAATGCAACGAGTGCGGCCGATTGTCACCCCCACGCACAAGCCGCCCTTCTGACTGGTCCGTATGATCGCTTCGTCGGCGATCACTGGCCATACCTGCCAGTGCTCCGTCCGGCTGCTCCGCCCAAGGCGGAGCGCAGGTGCACGTCTGCCAGCCGGGACGCGACTCCTTCGTCTACAACCTAATGGAACCGTACCGGCCACACGTCGACCTCGAGGTGCTCGGCTTAGTTCGGGCACACCAGTTCACGCCGCGGGACTTCGAAGTCAGCACCAAGGGTGTGTGCAGACTGCATCCTGAACTGGCGAGATGAGTCGTTGCAGGACGGGCCGTTTCCGTCGATGCGCTGTCGATACTCGCGAATCACCTTCGCGGCATGGAGATGCATGCGGTCATAGAATAGGCATTGGAGCTTCGCTGGTTCGGGGCGGACCCTAACAAGAGTATCTATGCAGCGGCGACGACGGTCGTCTCAGGATCGACCTGGCCAGCCGTCGCCCACTCAAAATGGGGTGACCATGAACAAACTCGTGCCTGAACTCCTAGATGAGTCGCGACTTGACGGTGTTGTCCCGGTCAGTCGGCTACTAG
>JBAXRL010000452.1:0-3287 GCA_037131205.1 Actinomycetes bacterium
CGAGAGCGCGTCCTCGTTGTGGCGACTCCCGATCGAGGTGAGTCACTTTCGGCCGCGTGAAGAGAGTCGACGGAGCGTCGCCGTCGCGGGACTGAGCGCCCGCAATGGGGTCGACGGTCGGCCAGGGGGGTAAAGACATGGAGTGGCTGTGCCGGGGGACAGTGAGCACCTGACGGCGGTCTTGTCTGTCGCTTTCGAGGACGGCGCTGTCAGAGGAGGGATCTGGGGGCGAGGTGACATGACGGACGGCAACCAGCGCCTTCGCGTCCTCTGTTTGGAGGATTCGCCGATGGACGCTGAGCTGGTGGCTCGGGCGCTGACTCGCTCCGGGTACCGGATCGATCTCGACGTGGCGCCGGATCGGAGGCACTACGAGGAGCTGCTCGCCGGCAAGCGCTACGATGTCATTCTTGCCGACTACGCTCTCCCTGGCTTCGATGCGCACGGCGCTCTCGAACTCGCCAACGCAGCGTGTCCCGATACGCCGTTCATCTGCGTCTCCGGCAAGATCGGCGAGGAGGCCACCGTCGAGCTGCTCAAGAAGGGCGCCGACGACTGCGTGCTCAAGGACCGTCTGGGCCGTCTGCCGTTCGCAGTGCAGCGCGCCGTCGATGAGCGAGCGCAGGCTGAGACACTGGCCGCCAGCGAGCGGCGCTTCCGCTCGCTCTTCGACAATCTCCTGGACGGCTATGCCTACTGCCGGATGCGCGACCGCGACGGAGAACCGCCCGACTTCGTGTGCCTTGAGGTCAACCCCGCATTCGAGCTCTTGACCGGCCTGAAGGACGTCGTGGGCAGGCCGATATCGGAGGCCCTTCCCGGGATCGGAGAGCTGAGCCCCGAGCTCTTCGAGGTGTGCGCACGGGTCGTAGGCAGCGGCAAGCCCGAGACTATCGCCTTCGACTTCAAATCGCTCGGTCTGTGGACGTACGTCACGGTCTACAGCGCGACACCGGGCCACTTCGTCGCGCTGTTCGAGAACATCACCGAGCGACATAAGGCGGAGCAGGCGCTCCGGCAGCAGGAGGAAGGCATCCGCCGAGCCTACGTGGATGTGCTCGACGCGGTCACCGGCGGCAAGCTCATCCTGCTCACCGAGGCTGCCTTCGCGGAGGAGTTGGGTCGACCACTCACCGGCCCCATGCCGATCACTGCGCCCGCGGAGGTGGCCGCCGCTCGTCGCGTGGTCCGGGATGTGTCGGCGCGTCGGTTCGCGGGACGTCTGTGCTGCTCGGATCTGTCGACCCCCGTGTGCGAAGCTCTGGGGAATGCTCTCAAACACGCCGGGCGCGGCACGTATCAAACCTTTGCGACGGATGACTGTATCCAGGTGACGGTCACCGACGACGGCCCGGGCATCGACTTCAGGACGCTGCCGAAGGCGACGCTCGTGTCGGGATTCTCCACAGCGGCGAGCCTCGGCGTGGGGTTCACCATCATGCTCCAGCTCTGCAGCCGCGTGCTCCTGTACACGCGGCCCGGCCGCACGGAGGTCGGACTCGAATGGATGATCGATCCGGAGTGACACGCCAGAGGGCGTGACATGGCCGGCGAGCCCAACGGCGTGCCCTCTGGTGGCCGTGGGTGCGTTGTCCCCGAGACGGCTCATGCCCAAGGCGCTGGAGCTCGCGAACAGCGAGCGCGTCTTCTTCGTCCGCGACGATGGCGCCGGCTTCGACCCCGACTACGCCGAGAAGCTGTTCGGGGCCTTCGTGCGGCTGCATTCTACTGCGGACTTCCCGGGCACCGGGATCGGGCTGGCGACGGTGCAGCGGATCGTCCGCCGCCATGGAGGACGCGTGTGGGCCGAAGGGAGCCCCGAGCACGGCGGCACCTACTGGTTCTCGATCCCCGATGCGCCGCGTGACTGATGACGCGGCAGCGTAAAGCAGTACGCGCCTGGTTGGGCTCACGGTGGGAGCCGGCCCACACGGCAACTCCAGCGTCATGCGCCGCCCACCTCAAGACCGGGCAGGACTGCCTGGTCCGAAAGGAGGCAGCGCGATGCACCACTCACGACTGGTCGGAGGTCCCACTGTTCTCGCGGTGCTCCTCGTCCTCATCGTCGGAGCTCCGGCAGCGCTTGCCGCTCACTTGCCGCCGCAGAACCCCAAGGCGGTCGGCATTGCCACCAGGTGCATCGGCGTGCCTTACGTCAGCGGCGGGACGAGCCTGTCCGGACTTGACTCGCCCGGCTTCACGCGCTGGGTCTTCCGGCGGATCGGTGTGTGGCTCCCGGACGACCTCGTCTTCTTCGGCAGTGCGAGCTACTCGCCGCACGTCGGCATCTACATCGGGAAGGGCATGATGATCGACGCCCCGCACACCGGCGCCGTCGTGAGCCGCAGCCCGATCGCCGGCGCCTGGATCGGCGGGAGGCTTCTGCCGGTCCGGTGACGACGCCCCGTCGCCGCTCCAAGGGGCCGGCGCGCCGAGAATGCGAACCGTCGGCGGCTGAAAGCCCGTCACCCGCCCGAGGTCGACGAAAGCGAATGCGGTGAGCTCGGGCATGCCACTGTGAGTCGTGGCGTCTCCGCGGTTCCTCGGGCCCCCACAGCGAAGAGGTACGCGGTTCGAATCCCGCTCGAAGCGCTGGTCGGGTGTCAATCCAGAGTGACGACCACGTTCCCCTGCTTGTGCCCTGCCTCGACGTACCGGTGAGCCTCGACGATCTCTTCCAGCGGGAAGCGTCTGTCGATGACCGGTCGCAGGTGCCCGGCCTCGATGAGCCCTCTCAGGAAGATCAACTCGTCGGTCTTCTTGTACGACATCCCGCACACCAGCTTCTTGCTGCCCACCATGGAGGTCCACAGCATCACAAGGTAGGCTCCCCAACCGACGGTCAGGAGATAGCGTCCGCCCTTCTTGAGCGAGCCCTTGCAGCGCGAGAACGAGCTCTTGCCTGCCGTGTCGAAGATGATGTCGCAGGTCCGGCCGCTCGCGGTGAAGTCCTCTGCGGTGTAGTCGATCACCCTGTCGGCGCCCAGCGATCTCACCAACTCCAGATTCGCCGTACTGCATACCCCGGTGACATCCGCCCCGAAGTACTTGGCAAGCTGGACCGCGTAGGCTCCGATGCTCCCGGAGGCGCCGTTGATCAGGACCTTCTGTCCGCTGCGGATCATCCCCTTGTTGAGGAAGAACAGCGCGGTCGTTGCTCCATCGACGGCGGCGGCGGCTTCCTCGTAGGTCGCGTTGGCCGGCTTGATCGCCAGCGACCCCTTCTCAGGCATACGGCAGTACTCGGCGTAGCCGCCCAGTCCGAAGCCGGTGAAGCCGTAGACCTG
>JBAXRL010000453.1:0-3287 GCA_037131205.1 Actinomycetes bacterium
AGAGCCTGCTGGCCCCCTACCTGTTCGCGGCCGGCTTCCACGCCCGCCAGCGCCGGCACGCCAAGGCGGTGACCGGGCGTCTGGCGGAGCGCGGCCTGGCCCTGCCCCCGGGCGTCAAGACCATGCCCCGCGTGGCCATGCTCACCGACACCTACGAGGAGATCAACGGCGTCGGCGTCGTGCTGCACGAGCTGGTGCGCCACGCGACCGCCCGCGAGTGGCCGTTCACGCTGGTGTCGGCGGGGGCCGAGCGCCGCGCGGAGCCGGGGCGCGAGGTGTTCCCCGCGGTCGAATCGCGCTCCCTCGACGTCTACCCCGGGTTTCCCATGGCTCTGCTCCCCATCCTCGAGATCCTGCGCTGGTGCGAAGACAGCGACATCGATGTGATCCACGCGGCCACGCCGGGGCCCGTCGGCCTCGTGGCCTGGCTTCTCGCGAGCTCCCTCGACCTGCCCCTGGTGGGCACGTATCACACCGACCTCCCCAACCTGGGGTTCTCTCTCACCGGCGACCATCTGCTGAGGGAGAGCCTCTGGGCGTACATGCGCCTCTTCTACGACCAGTGCGCCATCGTCTTCTGCCCCTCGGAAGCGACCCGTCTGGAGCTCGTCGAGCACCGCGTGCGCAGCCGCCTGGAGCCCTTCCGCCAGGGCGTCGACCGCGGCCTCTTCGACCCGGCGCGACGCGACGAGGACCTGCGTCGAGAGCTCGGCGCCGGCAGGCGCGTGCTGCTGTGGGTCGGCCGCATCTCGCCGGAGAAGGGGCTGGACGCCCTGGCGGCGGGCTACGCCGCGCTGCGCGCCCGGCGCGACGACGTACACCTCGTGATCGTCGGCGAAGGACCGTACCGCGAGCGCCTCCATGAGCTCGCCGGCGACGCCTCCTTTCTCGGCGTCAAGACCGGCGCGGAGCTCGCCGCGATCTACGCGTCGGCCGACGTCTTTCTGTTTCCCGGCCACGCCGAGACGTTCGGCCAGACGGTGCTCGAGGCGGCGGCCTCGGGCCTGCCCGCGGTGGTCAGCGCCGGCTCGGGGACGGAGGACGCCATGGTCCGCGACGTCACCGCTCTGTCGGTCGCGCCCGGCGATGCGCGCGGCTTTGTCGCCGCGGTCGAGCGGCTGCTGGACGACCCCGATCTGCACGCCCGCATGCGGACCGCCGCCCGCGACTTCGCGCTGACCCGCACCTGGGCGGCGACCTTCGAGCGTCTCGCGGACGCCTACCGCACGATCGCCCTGTGATCTGGGCGCGAGACGCGGGGCCGCCTGCCGAGGCGCCGGGGCGCGGCCGCGCCCGGCCGGGCGCGGCCGTCTTCGTCCTGGCGCACCACGACGACGAAGTGCTCTGCGCCGGCCACCTGCTGCGCGCCATGGCCTCGGGCCGGCTGATCCGCATCCTGTGGGCGACGGCCGGCGGGCTCGCGCCCGCCGGCCGACGCGTTCTCGAGGGGGCGCGAGTCCGCCGACTCCTGGGGCTGGCGCCCGAGGCCGTCCGCGACCTGAGGCTTCCCGACCAGGGCGCCGTGTTCCACGTCGCGAGCATCGTCGGCGCCGCCGAATCTCTGCTCGACGCGGCGCTCGCCCACGGTGATAGCGAGCCGCCCGCCGTGTACGTCCCGGCCTACGAGGGCGGGCATCCCGACCACGACGCCGTGAACCTCGCCGTGGCCGTGCTGCGCTCGCGGCGGCCGGAGATCGTGGCCCGCGAGCTCCCCCTCTACCGGCGCGGGCGCGCGGGCCTCAGCGTGCAGGCGCCGCAGCCGGCCGCCGGGACGTCGCAGGCGCCGTTCTATGCGCTGCCGCTGGACGCCGACGCGCTGGCGCTGCGCCGCCGCCTGGCGCGCGCCAACGCCAGCCAGCTTCTGCCCTCGCTGCTGCCCCTGCTCGCCCTGGCGTGGGCGGCGGGCAGAGGGCGGGCGGAGCCGTCGCGCCCTCTGCCCGCCCACGACTACACCCGCCCCCCTCACAGCGGCGCGCTTCTGTACGAGCTCTACACGCGGCGGCGCTTCGCCGACTTCCGCGCCGCCGCCCGCGCGGCGCTGCCCGCGGCGGCGCCGGCCGGCGCCGCCGCGGCGCCGCCCCCGGGGCCCCGTGAAAGGAGTCGCCGGCGTGAGTGATCCACTCGTCAGCCTTCTCGTCCCGGCCCTGGCCATCGCCGTCAACCCCGTGCCGATCAGCGCCGCGGTGACGCTGCTCATGAGCGCTCGCGGCCGCCGCGACACGGCCACGTTTCTCGCCACGCTTGTCGTGGCGATGGCGGCCGATGGCCTGATCACGCTCTTCCTGATCGGCCAGAGCTCAGCCTCGACGTCAAGCAGGATCCACGGCGCGATCCAGGTCGCGTTCGGGCTCGTCTTCCTCGCCCTGTTCATGCTCCAGTGGCGCGGCGAACCTGTGCCGCCCGGCGAAGAGCCGGGATGGATGAAGCTGATGAACAAAGCCGGCTTCGGCGCCGCCGTCGTGCTCGGCCTGGCGCTCACCAACTACGCGCTGCTGTCCGCCGGCGTCTCGACGATCCGCGAGGCGGAGCTGAGCACGTCCTCCGCGGTCACGGCGCTCGCCTTCTTCATCGCGGTGTCGGTCGTCACCGTGGCGGCGACCCTGATCCTCTTTCTGGCGCGACCGCGCTGGGCTCAGGTGCGATTGGCCCGTCTGAGAATCTGGCTCATGAAGCACAGCCGGGTGATCCTGATGGCGGTGTTCGGCCTCATGGGGGCGCTCTTCGTCGCCCAGGGACTGGCGGTGGTCCTGTACTGACGAGGCGCGGGCCGCGAGGTCGTGGCGGCCCGCCGGCTCGACCACGAGCCTGCCTCCGCGCTCAGCCGCCCCCAGCTCACGGCCTTGGCGAGGACTTGAAGCGGCGCGCGGAGCGTGCGAGTCTTGTCGCCAGGCGGCAGGCGCTGAGAAGGCCGGGCTGCACGACCCACAAACCGAAGAGGCTGGAGAGGCGCCATGGCGATCCTGCTCGACTCAGCGTCCGTGGACGATGCGGCGGCCGCCGCCGAGCTCGGCTTCGTCCACGGCATCACCACGAACCCGGCGCTCATGGCCCGCGAGACGAAGGCGCCGCTGGCGCACCTCGAGCGCCTGCTGGCCGCCTTCCCCAGCGGTCCCGTGTGCTACCAACCGACGCGCACGTCGTACGCGGCGATGAACGACGAGGCGCGAGCCGCCGCGGCCCTCGCGCCCGAGCGCGTCGTCGCCAAGCTGCCGGCCACCCTGGAGGCGATCACGCTGGCGGCCGCCCTGACGGACGACGGCATCCGCTGCGCCCTCACCGCCGTGTAC
>JBAXRL010000454.1:0-3284 GCA_037131205.1 Actinomycetes bacterium
ACGCGCATGCGCGGGTTCAGCGAGGCGTACGGGTCCTGGAAGATGATCTGCATGTGGCGGCGCAGCGTCTGCATCTGCGACCGCGAAGCGGCCATGAGGTCGACGCCCTCGAAGGTGATGCTGCCGGCCGTCGGCGCGATGAGGCGCAGCACGGCGCGGCCCGTGGTGGACTTGCCGCAGCCGCTCTCGCCGACCAGGCCCAGGGTCTCGCCCTTCTCCACCGAGAAGCTGACCCCATCGACAGCGTAGACCTGCCCCATGGTGCGCTTGAGGATCCCCGACTTGATGGGGAAGTGCTTCTTCAGCCCTTTGACCTCGAGAAGGCTCACCTGGCGTACGCCTGGAAGTGCGGCAGCGCGGCGCGCAGCTCGCGGCGCTCGGCCTCGGGGATCCAGCAGCTCACGCCGTGCTCGGGCCCGACGACCTCGAGCTGCGGCCACTGGTCGCGGCACTCGGGCAGCTCGTAGGTGCAGCGCCCCGCGAACGGGCAGCCGCTGGGCAGGCTGATGAGATCCGGCGGCTGCCCTTTGATGGGCGTGAGCCGCGTCTTCTCGATCTGGTCGAGCCGCGGCAGAGAGCCGAGCAGCCCCCAGGTGTAGGGATGGTGCGGGTTGTAGAAGATCTCGTCGATGCCGCCGTACTCCACGGTGCGGCCGCCGTACATCACCATCACCTTGTCGGCGATCTCGGCGACCACGCCGAGGTCGTGGGTGATGAGGATGACGCCGCTCTCGTAGGCTTGCTGCATCTCCTCGATGACGTCGATGATCTGCGCCTGGATGGTGACGTCGAGCGCCGTGGTGGGCTCGTCGGCGATGAGGATGTCGGGGTTGCAGCTGATGGCCATGGCGATCATGGCGCGCTGGCGCATGCCCCCGGAGAACTCGAAGGGGTACTGGTTGACGCGCTTCTCGGCGTCGGGGATGCCCACGCGGTCGAGCAGCTCGGCGGCCATCCTCCAGGCCTCGCCCTTGCCCTTGTCCTGGTGCAGGATGATGGCCTCGGCGATCTGGTTGCCGATCTTGAGCACGGGGTTGAGGCTGGTCATGGGGTCCTGGAAGATCATCGCGATGTCGTTGCCGCGCACCTGCCGGATCTCCTCGTCGGTGAGCGTGCGCAGGTCGCGGTCGCCGAGCATCAGGGTACCCTCGACGATCTTGCCCGGGGGGTCGGGGATGAGGCGCATCAGCGACAGCGCCGCGACCGTCTTGCCCGAGCCGGACTCGCCGACGATGCCCAGCGTCTCCTTGCGGTCGAGGGTGAAGCTCACGCCGTTGACCGCCTTGACCACGCCGGCGTAGGTGAAGAAGTGGGTCGAGAGACCATCGACCGTGAGAAGTCGCTCGCCCATGCCTATTCCTTGAGCTTGGGGTCGGTGGCGTCGCGCAGGCCGTTGCCGAACGAGATGAAACCGAACACCGTGACCACCAGGAAGACGCTGGGGAAGGTGAGCATCCACCAGCTACCGGCGGCGAGGTAGCTCAGGTAGTCGGCGATCATCTTGCCCCACGAGGCGTTGGGCGGCTGGATGCCGATGCCGAGAAAGCTGAGCGCCGCCTCGGTGACGATGGCGCCGCCGATGCCCATGGCGATGGCCACGTACACCGGCGCCATGGTGTTGGGCAGCACGTGCCGGAAGATGATGCGCAGGTCGCTGGCGCCCTGGGCGCGGGCGGCCTCGACGTACTCCATGGCCTTGACGCTGAGCACCGAACCGCGGTTGAGGCGCGCGTACGTGGCCCACCCCAGGACGCCGATGGCGAAGAACACGTTCCACAGACCCGGCCCGAGCACGGTCATGATGAGCAGCACGAAGAGGATGTACGGGAAGGCGAAGAAGACGTCGGCGGTGCGCATGATCACCGAATCGACCCAGCCCCCGTAGTAGCCGGAGATCGGCCCCAGGATGAGACCGATGATGAGCGCGATGGAGACGGCGATGACGCCGACGAGCATCGAGATGCGCGTCGCGACCAGGGTGCGCGAAAACACGTCGCGGCCCAGGTAGTCGGCGCCGAACGGGTGTTTCCAGGACGGCGGCGAGCCGAGGCCCTTGGGCGAGAGGTCGTAGTTGACGGCGTTGGGGTTGTAGGGCGCCAGGTAACCCGTGCCGGATTCGCCGGTGTTCACCCCGGCGAGGTTGGCGATCTCCTCGGTCATGCCGACGGTGAGAAAGACGATGATGATGCCGAGACCGACGACCGCCAGGTGGTTGCGCTTGAGGCGCCGCCAGGTGTCGGCCCAGAGGCCAAGTGGCTTGCGCCCGGAGTACTTGTCCTCGATGAGGTCGAGCTCGCTGACGTTGCTGACGCCGAATTCCTGGGTGATCTGGTTGCCGCTCGTGTCGCGATCGGTCACAGGTCTCAGCCTTCGAGGCGGATGCGTGGGTCGACAAAGGCGTAGCCGAGGTCGACGAACAGGTTGGCGAACACGTACACGATGGTGGCGAAGAGCACGCCGCCGGCCACCACGGGCAGGTCGCGGGCGCCGATGGCCTGGTAGATCATGAGGCCGATGCCGGGCCGCGCGAACACCGTCTCGGTGAGGATGGCGCCGCCCATGAGCGCGCCCAGGTCGATGCCGGCGATGGTCATGACGGGGATGACGGCGTTCTTGAAGGCGTGCTTGGTGATCACCTTGCGCTCGCTGAGGCCCTTGGCGCGCGCCGTGCGGATGTAGTCGGTGCGGATGACCTCGAGCATCGAGGCGCGCTGCATGTACGAGATGTAGGCGACCTCGATCATGCCCAGCGTGACGGCGGGCAGGATGAGCGACCCGAAGCTGTTCCAGTTGGCCGGGATGACCCAGAGCACGTTGTCGCCGGCGCCGGTGAGCGGGAGCAGATCGAGCTTGAGCCCGAAGAACCACTGCATGAACAGGGCCAGCACGAAGACGGGGATGCCCCAGATGATGAGCGCCGCCGTGGTGAGCGTGGTGTCCCAGAACGTGTACTGGCGCAGCGCCGAGTAGATGCCGAGCGGGATGCCCAGAAGCTCGATGAGCACCGCGGCCAGCGCCAGCTGGATGGTGTTCGGCGCGTTCTCGCGGATCATCTGCATCACGGGCTGCTGAAGCCGATACGACTCACCGAGGTCGCCGTGAATGAGGCGCCCCACGAACTTGACGTATTGCACGGGGATGGACTTGTCGAGGCCGAGCTGCGCGCGGATCGTGGCGATGCGCTCGGGCGTGGCGTTCTTGCCGGCGAGCTGCTGAGCGGGATCGCCGGGGATGGCGAACATGATGAGAAAGGTGATGATGGTGACGCCGATCAGGACGATGAC
>JBAXRL010000455.1:0-3272 GCA_037131205.1 Actinomycetes bacterium
CGGCAAGACCTGCCTCGATTGCCACCAGACCAGCATCTCGATCGTCGATCCCGGCGGCAGCCCGCACCATAGCGGCGTCGAGACGCCGCCGCCGACCTGCGAGGACTGCCACAACGGCGTCGACGCGGTCGCGCAGGAGACGCACGACGGCAATCCCTGCACCTCATGTCACACCGGCATGGACCTCCCGCCGGTGCCGGCCACGTGCAACAAGTGCCACCCGACCGCGACGTTCGGCACGCCCGACTGCCTGAAGTGCCATGCCGCCCAGGTGCACAACGCCAAGCCGCGGCCGCCGGCCTGCTCCGACTGCCACGGCGACGGCTACAGGCAGCACGCCGGCAAGGTCGCGTGCCTCACCTGCCACACGGGCGTCGCCGCCCTCCATCACGGGCAGTCCACGACCACCACCCAGAAGGACTGCCGCTCCTGCCACGCCAGGAAGCACGCCGGCAAGAACGTGCCGCAGAGCAAGTGCGCCACCTGCCACAAGGGCAGCGGCACGGGGCCGGCCGCCAGGGCGCAGCACTCCGCTACGGTCACGAAGAGCTCCATCTGCTCGCCGTGCCACTCCCAGAGGCTGCACGCCAGCGCCCTCGGCTCCGGCATCACCAGCTGCGGCACATGCCACAAAGGCAAGTTCCACGCCGCCCAGAGGCAGCCGCCCAACTCCGTGTGCCTGCGCTGCCACGGCGGCGCCGCCCGGCACACCGGCGGGTACGGCTGCGGGCTCTGCCACAGGAGCAGCATCCACAACGCGCGGCCGTCTGTGCCGAAGATCCGCGGCTGACGCGTGGGTTTCCGCCTCACCTCGCGCGGCCTCACGATCGCCGCCATCCTCCTCACGGTGGTGGTGGTGGGCGTCGGCGTCGCGCTCGCCGCGACCTCGACGCCGCAGTTCTGCGGCGCCTGCAAGAGCCACATCCCGTACGTGGAGGAGTGGAGGGCATCGGCCCACAACGGCGTCAACTGCGAGCAGTGCCACAGCAAACCGGGCCCGTTCTTCTTCCTCACCGCGAAGCTCGAGGCCCTGCAGCAGCCCATCGCCCAGATCACCGGCGACTACGAGAAGCCTATCCTGGGCTACGTGCTCAACCAGTCGTGCCGGCGCTGTCACAACAACGACCTGCTGTTCAACCCGGTGTCCAGGAACGGCATCCGCGTGCAGCACAAGCACCTCATCGCGGCGGGGTTCCTGTGCATGCGCTGCCACTCCACGCAGGCCCACGGCGACGCCGTGCCCGAGGGCTCTCGCACGTACCCGAGCATGGACCAGTGCCTGATCTGCCACAACAACGAGTACACGGCGCCGGACGGTCAGGTGGCCACCTCGCGCTGCGACCTCTGCCACACCAAGCCGGGGTACGGCGCCGTCCCGCAGACGCACAAGGAGAACGACTGGGCCACGCGGCACGGCGCCGTGGGCATCCTCTCCACGTGCAGCGCCTGCCACATCGGGAAGGACGCCTGCTCCAGGTGCCACGACGGCGTGCTCATGCCGCATCCCGAAGCGTGGATGTCCGAGCACGGCAGGGACGTCGAGGCGCGCGGCGGCGACGAAGCCTGCGAAAGCTGCCACGACACCAGGGAGTACTGCAAGACGTGCCATCAGGTGGAGATGCCGCACCCCGCAAGCTGGATCCCGGCCCATCCCGCGGTGACCGCTGTAAAGGGCTCCGACACGTGTTTCAACTGCCACGTGGTGGCCAACTGCCAGGCCTGTCACGTGCAGCACCAGACCGGCGACCCGCAGGCTCACAAGCTGCTGGGCGGCGCGAAGTTCACGCTGCCGCCCACGCCGGCGCCGACCTCGTCGCCGATCATAGGGGGCGGGTGAGTCGTGGCGCGCAAGCCCGCCAGGAGCCGCGTTCTGCTGGAGGGGCGTGTCCCCGGCCGCTGGATCCTCGGCGTGCTCGCGGCGCTCGGCGTGCTCTTTGTGGTCGCCGTCATCGGCTTCTCGGCGGTGAACCGCATCGACACCTGCGAGGCGTGCCACATCATCAAGCCCGAGGTGGTCACCTACAAACAGACCGCGCACTACCGCGCCGGCGTGGGCTGCCAGAAGTGCCACACCAAACCGGGCGTGTTCAACTACTTCATCCGCAACCTGCAGGGCGCCAGCAACCTCATCCTGTACGTCTCCGGCCAGTACGAGCGCCCGCTCACCACCTTCGTGGGCTCCAACAACTGCGCGCAGTGCCACCCCAATTCCCAGATCGAGAAGGACCTCGTGGTGGACGGCATCCGCGTCAATCACAAGGGCCTGCGCGAGGCCGGCTACCAGTGCATCACCTGCCACGCCAACATCTCGCACCCGGGCACGCAGATCGAGGTGGCGCGCGCCTCCCAGAACAAGATGTCGATCTGCGCGCGCTGTCACGACGGCAAGCAGCTGCCCGACACGTGCAGCACCTGCCACATCAGCGGCGTGCCGGCCACCGCGCCCAAGGCGCCCATGAAGCTGCAGGTCACGGCCGACCAGTGCCGCGGCTGCCACGAGAAGAAGATCTTCTGCACCGAGTGCCACAACGGGCTGGAGATGCCGCACCCCAAGCGCTGGAACAAGGAGCACGGGGGTGTCGTCCTCGACCGCGGCAAGAGCATCTGCGTATCGTGCCACCTCGAGAAGGATCCCAGGTTCTGCATCAGCTGTCACGGCCTGCCGATGCCGCATGCGGACAGCTGGTTGTCCGGGCACGGCGGCTACGCGCTCGAGAACGAGGCGAAATGCGTCAAGTGCCACGGCAAGGACAGCTGCATCGAGTGCCACGGCCTGCCGATGCCGCATCCCGCCGGCTGGGTGGGGACGCATCCAAGCACGGCCGCCTCGTCACCGGGCCTTTGCACCAAGTGCCACAGCAGCGCCTTCTGCACCGCGTGTCACGGGGTGGAGCTGCCCCACAGCAGCGCCTTCGTCGCCGACCACCCGAACCACGTGTACAACAGCGGCAGCATGTGCATGAAGTGCCACGGCAACGGTGGCACGGGCCCGCAGGGCTGCTGGGGTGGCCAGTGTCACACAGGCTCCATCAACTGACGGCGGCGGCCCGCGCCGCTCCAGGGAGCCGTCGATGACCCGGACGCCTCCGTTCGCGGGCTTTGTCGGCGGGAGCGCCGCCGGCAGGGCCATCGTTGCGCAGGGCCTTGCGCAGACCCTGTTCCCGCCGTGGGACGGGGGCCGGCGCTGACGCCCGCGGGCGCGCCCGCCGGCGCGTCCGGCGACGGGCGCGCTCTCCCGGTCGACCGCGACCCGCCGGTCGACCGCGACCCGC
>JBAXRL010000456.1:0-3267 GCA_037131205.1 Actinomycetes bacterium
CGCTCGGTCCACGAACGCCCCGCACGCACATCCCTGGCGGGATAGGCCCTTAGCCACCGCTTCCAGTCTACTGCGACGTTGGTCGCTGCACAACAGCTACGACCTCGGCAGGCCAGGCTACTCACCGCTTGCTGTTGGGCGCACCGGGGCGAGATCTTGCATTGCCACACTTCTTCCCGGTGAGAGCTGACGGGTATCAGGGCTGGATTACCGCTGCTTCTGCTTCGGAGGACTCATCCGTCGATCGATCCTGGCCGTGACGCGGACTTCTTCAGGCGGCGTGTCGCTCAAGACCGGGTCTCCATGTCGTCGCGCGTGCTCTGCTTCTTCATGCGGCCCAGCGCGACCCTGCCGCCGGGTGTCCAGAACAACGCGCGCGCGCTCGCGCTCCTCCAGAAGTGGTCAGCTGACGACAGCGACCAGGACGAGAGAGTCTGGCCAGTCGTGAAACAGGCCATCGAGAAGAACAGGATGTCTGAGCGAGCCCCGTTCAATGGTCAGGAGCTGGATAGCCGACGACGAACTGCGGCGAGAGCTCGTCCGGGCGAACCTGAGCCACATGACCAGCCCCTTCCGTCCGGTTGCGCGTTCAGCCTCCGGATCGACGGCCGCGAGAAGGCGGACATGGCGCGCCGCGCCCGCCGCGCCCGCCGCGGCCGTGGGGGCCGCCACGGCCGGCGGGCGCGCCCGCCGGGAGCACGGGCGGCTGTGCGCCCCCCGGGCGCCCCATTCGTGGCTCACCGGGGCCAGAGCGAAGGGGAAGGTCATGCTGAGCCAATCGCTGAACCGCTTCGACCAACTCAAGGAAGCCCTCGTGTATCAGCCGCTGGACACGGCCACGAATGAGCCGGGTTGCTACGTTGTGGGCCTTGGCGCGCAACGAGGGACCCCCGGCCGCCGATGACAAAGCGCTCGACGGCGACGTCATCCCCGCTGCTCAGGCAGAGGCCGCAGGGGCGACTGTGGTGACAGAGAACGTGTCTCACCGCGATCGGTCTGTCGCCGCCGCGGACCAGGAGACCCTGTTCCAGATGGAGGTTGTCGGCAGCCCTCGGCCGCGGCGTTGGTTCGTCGCGCCGGCGCGTACCGAGCTCCACGTGGCAGGCGGGCGCTCTGCCGCGAGGCCGCCGGCGGCCGTCGCGCGCCGCGCGCGCTCGCGCCGCAGCAGCAACGCCTCGAGCGGCTTCAGCGTGAGGTAGGCGCAGTAGGCGCGCCCGCGGCTGCTCGCCAGGCCGCTCCGCCGCAGCGTCTTGGCGGCTTGGGCGCGGCTGAGGCCCGGCGCGAAGCTCAGCCGCCAGAGCGCCTCCGAGGGCAGCCCCAGGGCGCCGACGTGGCGGTTGATCCAGCGCACGTAGTCCGGCTTGACGACCTCGCTGAGCAGCGAAACGTCGAGGGGCTGCAGCGGCACGCAACGCAGCGCCTGGTAGTTCAGCGTGCTGCGGCCGTCGGCGGGCAGGTGCGCGGACTCGAGGTCGACGCCCCAGCGCGCGAAGAGCTCGCGCTGCCAGCGCCGGTTCACGCGCAGAGCCGTCGGCAGCGTGACCATGCGCATCGCCAGGTCGATGTCGGCATACGGCGCCCGTGCGGCCAGGCCCAGCGACTCGGGCGCCGCGACGAGGCTCGAGAGCAGCGCCACGCGCAGGCGCACCGCGGCGACGACCCGCGGCAGCGCCTCGCGGCGCAGGCGCGGTTCGCTGTCGAGCAGTCTCCAGCCCCCCAGGCGCCAGCTCCCGAACCGGCTCTGCCGCGAGTCGGCGCGCACGCAGGGGAAGGCGAGAAGGAGGGCGAGCACGTCGCCGGGGTCGTGGACCGTTATGGCGCTCAGGATCTCGGAGCCGCCGCCGGCGAACCAGTCTCCGCAGGCGCCGGAGAGCACCGGGCTGCCCGGCGCCACCTTCTCCAGGACGCGGCGGTAGAAGGCGATCTGGTACATGCCGGCGGCGTGCGTGCAGATGCCGTAGAGGGCGTCCCACTCGTCGAGGTAGCGGTGGAAGTCGCGCACCGGCACGAGATCCCAGCGGATGCCCAGGCGGCGGGCCAGCTCCCGCGCCCTGACCGCCTCGAGGGAGCGCCGGGGGTCGTCGCTGACCCCGAAGGTGAAGGCGCGCACGCGTGAGCGGTCGCTGACGAGCAGATTGAGCAGCCGCGAGTCGAGGCCGCCGCTGGTGGGCACGACGACCGGCCCGTCGCCGGCGGCCGCCGCGTTGACCTTGGCGCTCGCCACCTCGAGGACCTCGTCCACGGTGCTCCGCCGCTCGAGCCAGGGGAGGGCGGGATCGTCGAGGTACTCGACGCGCAGCCCGCCTGGCCCGCGCAAGAGGCGCGACGAGTAGCGCAGCAGGCGCACGTCGCGCACGGGCGTGCGCTCGAACACGCAGAAGCCGTAGTCGAGGTAGTCGTTCAGGCCCTCGGCGTCGAGCTCCGCGTCGGCGAGATCGATGACCTCGTTGACGTTGGGGCTCGCGCGGCCGTTCTTGAGGTTGTAGAAGAACGGCCGCGAGGCCAGCCAGTCGGATTCGTAGACGAGGGTCTCGCGGGGCGGGTCGTGGTCAGGCGTTGCCGGCATCGGCGCGTTCGCTGTAGCTGATGGCCGGGCCGGCAGGCCCTGTCATTCCCGGAACGCGACCTCCGGGCACTCGGCCTGCGGGCAGGTGAGCGGACTCTCCCAGCCACCGCCGATGACGGGCTTCAGATCACTATCGGCGAGCTCCTGCGACACCGCCTCGATCTCCTCGGCGCCGCAGTCGAAGCCCTCGGCGCCGATGATCGCCATGCGCGCCGCCACGTCCTCCTCGGCCAGTACCCTGGCACGGAAGGCCTCGTCGCTCTTCATCCTCTCGACGAACGCCTGAGCTTGTTCCGTTGACATCGCAGTCTCCTCTCGCTTTGCGTTGCGTGGTAATCTCCGTGCCCTGCAGGGTACACGGATGCTTCGGGCAGCGCACGTTGGGCACTGCCCGCTTTCCTTCACGGACTCCCAAGGGCCGAGAGCCAAGGGGTCAAGGGGTAGGGGGGCGCCTCACACCTGCTCGGCCACCGGGCTCATGACGGCCGCCGCGTCGCGCTCGTCCTTCCGCGGCTGCGGCTGCACCATGCGGTAGCCCGTCTCGTCCCTGGCGGCGGCCCCCGGAGCCAGCACGGCGGCGCAGATCTCGCGGCTGAGGAAGGTGTCGTAGTACTCCTCGAGGTAGGCCGTGAGGTGCTCCTTGTAGGGCGAGCAGAGGAGCAGGCCGGCTTCGCCGAAGCGTTTGGCGCGCAGGCGCTTGT
>JBAXRL010000457.1:0-3251 GCA_037131205.1 Actinomycetes bacterium
GCAGCCGCGATGTGTCCACGGGCGCATCCGTGCGTGCAGACCTGGCGGGATAGGTTCTAACGTCAACGCGCCGCTCCTCGTCGCCCGTCCGGGCCGTCTGGTAGCCTAGGCGGGACCAAGGAGAGCACATGATCAACGAGCTCAGCGGCCTCGCGGCTGCAATGCCCCGCACACCGATCGCCGAGCTGGAGAGCGGCCAGGCGGTCGACACCTACTTCACCTGCACCGAGAAGACCACGGCCACCGACCGCAACGGCAAGACCTACCTGCGCCTCAAGCTGCGCGACGCGAGCGCGGAGGTCTCGTGCATCCACTTCGACCCGTCCGAAGAAGCTTTGGGCGTATCGGCCGGAGACGTGGTCGTCGCCGGAGGCACGTACAGCGTCCACCCGCAGTACGGACCCCAGATCCAGGTGCGCCGCCTGCGGCTCGCCGAGCCCGACGAGTACGACGCCGCCGAGCTCGTGCCGGTGTCGCCGGTCGGCGCCGCCGAGCTCGGCGAACGCCTGCACACGCTCATCGACTCGGTGGACGAGCCGCACCTGCGCGCGCTCCTGGAGCGCGCCTTCGACGGCTCGCGGGAGCCCGGCGCCACCTTCGCCATCGCGCCGGCGGCGGTGCGCAACCACCACGCCTACCGGCGCGGGTTGCTCGAGCACTCGCTCATCGTCACCGAGGCGGCCGCCGGGGTGGCGTCGCGCTTCGGCTCCGTCGACCGCGACCTCGTCGCCGCCGGAGCGCTGCTCCACGACATCGGCAAGACGCAGGCCTACACCAGCGACGGCATGGCGCCGCTCATGACCGACGTCGGCAGGCTGCACGGCGAGATCGTCATCGGCCACGACATGGTCCGCGAGCTCGTCGCCGAGGTCCCCGGCTTCCCCGCCGAGCTCGCCAAGCGCCTGCTGCACATCATCGTCTCCCACCACGGCATGCGCGAGAAGGGCAGCCCCGTAGTGCCGCAGACGCGCGAGGCCATCATCGTGCACTACTGCGACGACATGACGGCGCGCATCGGCGCCGTCGACGACGCCGAGAAGGCCACGGCCGCCGGCGAGAGCTGGTCGAGCCGCATCTTCATGATCGACGCGCCGGCGTACTTCGGCCCCCGCGGGGCCGGCGACGCCGAAGCGTAGGGCGGCAAAGGGGGCGGGCGGCCTTTCGCGCCTCCCGCCCCTCTTGTTCGTCTCAGCCCCAGAGCTCCTTCGCCGCGGCCAGCACCTCGGCGGCGTGGCCCTTGGGCGTCACCCTGGGATAGATCTTGCGGATCACGCCGTCCGGGTCGATGAGCCACGTGGTGCGTTTGGCCACGCCGACCATGGGCCGCGCCACGCCGAAGGCATTGGCCACCTCGTGCTCGCCGACGTCGCCGATGAGCGGCATCTTCAGGTCGTACTTCTCGGCCCACTTCCGGTTGGCCTGGGCCGAGTCTATGCTCGCGCCGACGACCTGCACGTCCAGCGCGCCGAACTCGCCCAGCAGGCCGTTGAACTCAACGGCTTCGGTCGTTCAGCCCCCGGTGTTGGCTTTCGGATAGAACCACAATACGGTGCGCCTGCCGGGCGCCCCCAGGTCGATGGTGACGCCGTCGAACGACGTGCCGCCGACCGGCGGTGACTTGTCGCCTACCTTGAGCACGAGCCCTCCTCTCGTGGGGCGGCCGGCGAAGCGCCGCCGCCGTGCCTTCTTCTTCCGGCTCATTGCCGCAATGGCGGCGGACGAAACGGCGGCCGGTGTAGACTGCGCTCATGACACGCCGGCTGAAAGTGAGCATCGACTACCAGCGCTGCAGCGGCGTTGGCGCCTGCGAACAGGTGTGCCCGGAGGTCTTCTTCATGCGCGACGACGGGCTGCCCGAAGTCCTCGAGCCCGAGCCGCACGAGACGCTGTGGGCAGCCGTGGCGCGCGCCGAGGACGCCTGCCCGGACGCCGCCGTGATCCTCGAGTGGGTGGGCGGGTAGCGCGCCGGCTGAACGGCGATCCCGGCGTCGTCGTCCACCGCCGGCGCGGCCACCACGAAGAAGGTGAGCGGCCCGGAGCCCACGTTGGCCACCCGGCGCCAGGCGCGCGCCGGCGCCGCCAGGGCCTCTCGCTCCCCCACATAAGGGCCTATCCCGCCCGGTCTGCACGCACGGATGCGCCCGTGGACACATCCCTACCGGGATAGGCCCTGAACTGCCCCTGATCGACGTCGATCATGGCCGTGCCGTCCAGCACGAGGTAGACCTCTTCCTGTTCCCGATGCAGGTGCTTCGACATCGAGCCCTCCTCGAAGGACGACGCCGGTCGACGGTTCGCGGGGCGCGCTCCGCGGCCGCGGAGCGCATTCAGCCCTGCTCGCGCGGCAGCGCGGTGACGGGGATCCCGCAGAGACTCTCGAAGCGGGCCGCGTCGGCGGCCGTGCCGACGATGTCGCCGAAGTGCATGGGCGCCGCGGCGGCCGCGGAGATCATCCGGCAGGCCTCTGCCGCCTCCTCCGCCGTCATGACGAACGTGCCGCTCACCGGCAGCAACGCCACGTCGCAGCGCACGTCGCGCATCTCGGGGATCGCGTCGCTGTCGCCGGCGTGGTAGATGCGACGGCCGTCGAGCTCCACGATGTAGCCCAGGCCGCCGGCGGCCCGCGGGTGGAACACTACGCCGGGCCGACGGAACTTGTCGATGTTGTAGGCGGGGACGGCGCTCACGGTGACGCCGCCCACGGTCGCCGTCTCGCCGGCGCTGAGAGTGACCACCGCGACGCCCTCGACCTGGGCGGTCACCGACGCCGGCCCGATGAGCGTCGTCCGCGGCGTGACCAGGCGGGCGATGTCGTCGGCGCTGAAGTGGTCGAAGTGGTCGTGCGTGACGAGGATCAGGTCGGCCGGCTCAGCGCCGGCGCCGAGCTTCCAGGGGTCGATGTAGACCGTGCTGGAGCCATCGAGGCGAAAAGAGTCGTGGCCCAGCCAGTGGATGTTCTCGAACATGGTCGCCTCCCGCGGAGTGTGCCACCATGATGGTACCCGATGCCGGGCAAACGAAGGGCCGGCCATCGGGCTCCGAGCAATGCCCCGATGACCGGCCCTGTCGGAAGCGCATAGGTCAGCCGGGTTCGGCCGCTTCGTCGATCTCGGTGATCTCGACGTTGCCCTCGGCGTCCTCGATGATCTCGGTGATCGTGACGTTGCCCTCGGCGTCTTGCACGATCTCGACCACATCGACGTTGCCCTCGGCGTCGGCGATGGCGTCGACCATCACGGCGTTGCCCTCTT
>JBAXRL010000458.1:0-3243 GCA_037131205.1 Actinomycetes bacterium
CGATGATCGGATCGGCTTCCATGTCCTCCATCAGCTCCTCCGGGGTGCAGATCACGGGGCAGGCAGAGCCGGCGTCCTCCAGCAGAGCAGCGATCCGGACGCGCAGCGAAGCGTTCGTGAGGCGCTTGCAGTTCCACGTCAACAGGTAGTCGATGCCGTCGGCGGCAGCAATGGCGATGTGGAGCGCGTCGGCAGCGGCCTCCCGCGGGATCGGACCGCCGCCGACCACGCCCTCGGCGACGGAGACCGCTTTGTCGCTCAGCGCCAGGAGCAGTCCTCCCATCACTCACGGGTGAGCTCCTGATGGGCGGCGACGATCAGGTCACGAGCGGGCCGGCTCGCCAGGTAGCTGATGACGCTCGTCTTCACGTAGACCCTCTGCTTCATGGCAATCAGGATACCGAAGGCCGACGGGCATCGCGCCGGGTTCTGTCGACTCAAGAAGCACCCGGCTCGGGGCTCCGTTGTCGGAGGCCTGGGAGGAGGTCGTCTCGCGCGTGTACGAACTGCGCATCGGCAGGCGCAAGCGGTTCAGCGCCTGGTAGGCGCCCGCCAGATGCGCCTGCTTCTCGGGGCCGCGGGCGTAGCGCGCCGCGCCCAGCGCCTCCAGCAGGTCGAAGGCGGCTGCTTCGCCGCGTCGCCCCTGGCCCGGACGCTGATTTCGCGGAAGGTCGCCCACGGCGCGATCGACCTCGAGGACCAGCCGGTAGGTCAGGTCGATGATGGGCAGCGAGGCCTCAGAGGGCATAGCGAAGACCGGGGGGCGCAGGTGGAAAGAGCCCATCTGCGCCCCCCTGCAGAGCATCACGGAGCGGGTAGCAACGCTATTGCAGGATCCCCGCCCGCCCCTTTCACAAAGCCGGAGGAGTGCACACCCCTTGCGTTCCGCGGCGGGGTCCTTGAACCACGCCTTCCTTCACGGATTCCCAAGGGCCAAGGGATAAAGGGGTAGATGACCTACGACCCGACAGAGCCTCTGCAGGGATCGCACGGTCGACTACCCGAGCGATCGCACCCATCAGTCATAGACCTCAATCCACTGCCCCCAGTCGCCAGCTTGCATGCGCCCAGCACAGCCTCCTCCGGCTTGCCCCTCACCAGCACGATCAACTCCGGCTTGCTCCAGGCTCTTCTCGTCGGCTCGTCCATGGGCTCGCCCCTCCTGCTTCTGGCGATTGCGACACAGCCTCATCCCGGTCACTGCGTTTGTCGCCGACCGTACGCTCTTCGGGATGGGGGGGCAATGAGCGCCGCTACGTCGCGGCGCAGCGCCGACCTGGCGGCGGCGCCGGCCTCGCCCTGGCTCGGGCGGCGACCAGCATGCGGCGCGCGAGAAGCTCAACGACGGGGCCGAGCACGTCGCGTTCCATGGCGCCGTCCTCGGCCTCCTCGAACTCCGGGCTCAGCGCGGCGACCACCTCGCCGAGGCTGCGCTGCCCGTCGAGCTGTTCCCAGACGGCTTTGCCGGTGTCGTTCAGGGTGAGCAGCTCGTCCTCCATGGCGCCGCTGCCGGCGACCGGGGGCACGATGATGATCTCGCCCCCGATGCTCATACGCGCTCCACTCTCGCCTTCCAGTCTTCGATCTGCTCTGCGGATGCCTCCAGGTACCCGGCAGATGCGCTCAACGGGCAAGGAGCCGTTCGACGAGGGCTTCCAGCCACAAGCCGACGCAATCGTCAACGTCTCCAGGAATCGTCGCGACCGTGCGCGCTCGAAGTAACGCGTGTCGCGGGATCGTGATGTGGTGCTCACCGTGCTCCGGCGTCGTCAGCCGCACATGGCTGAGTGTCGAGCCGCGCAAGCCGGCGCCGAAGCAGGCGAAGTCTGCGCGGCGCGTAGCCTGGACCCCCGGCTGGCGGCGGTGCTCATCGAGGACCGCCAAGCGGCAACGAGCGCTTGCGAGCGAATGTCACCCGCCGGCGGCCGGCATTGTCATCATGGCCGGCCGCCAAGCGCGCAGACACGGCGCGGACGGCCGAGTAGACTCAGTGCGGGGTCCGAACGCCCAGCGCATGCGTCAGGGCACTTGTTGTCGGGTAGTAATGTGGTAAGGAACCCTTACCACTCGACAGCGGAGGCCCGGCGATGACGACCCGCGCCGTGAGCAAGCTCACCAGCAAGTACCAGACCACTGTGCCGGCGGCGGTGCGCGCCGCCCTCGGCCTTCAGAAAGGAGACGCCGTGGCGTACGAGATCGGCGAGGATGGTGTCGTGACGGCGCACAAGGCCGTCGTCCTCGACCTGCCCTTCGTGACGGCCCTTCAGCCGCTGCTGTCCGAGTGGGACTCGGCGGACGACGAAGAGGCCTACTGTGGCCTTTGAACAGTGGACCGTCGTCGTGGTGCCGTTCCCGTTCACGGATCGCCGCGCCGAGCGCCGCCGGCCGGCGCTCGTCGTCTCGCGGCCGGAGGCTCTGGGTGTGCGCGTCGGCCAGAGCGTGCTCGCCATGGTCACGAGCGCCGCCCACAGCGCCTGGCCGCTGGACGTGCCCGTCACCGACCTCGTGAGCGCCGGCCTGCCCGCGCCCTCGCTCGTGCGCATGAAGCTCTTCACCCTTGACGACCGCCTGGTCGAGCGGCAGATCGGTGCGCTGACCGCGGCCGACGCGCATGCCGTCGCCGCGGCGCTGGCGCATCTGTTCGGCGGCGCGCCGGCTGGGCGCCCAGCACGCCGGTAGCCGATCGCTCGCGCAACGACACGACTCCGCGCGAACGCCGGGCAGTACACTGATCCCATGTCTTCGACCTTGGCGCCGCGGCAGCTCGACGCCTACCGGCGGACCATGCGGCGTCGCGCCGCCGAAGCCGACGGGCGCCGCGCAGAGCGTCGTGAAGCGGCTTGGGCGGCGGCCGGCGAAGACGCAGGCCTTCTGCGCTCGCGCCGCGGAGCCACGCGCGCGCGCGCCCTCGGTACGCTCGCTGAGGGCACGCACTTCAGCGCGCGCTCAGACATCGACCTCGCCGCCTGCCCTCCCGTCCTTCGCGCCACCATGCTGGCTGAAGGCGTCCCGCTGTGAGCAACGGCGACTACCGTGCCGTTACCGTGCGCATCCGGCAGGAGCACACGGCCTCGGAGGCGGTGGCCGCGCGTGTGGGCGGCGCGTGGGCCGAGGCCGCGCGTGTGGGCGGCGCGTGGGCCGAGGCCGCGCGCAGCCCGGGCGGCTACAACGCGGACGCGGCGGCCCTTAGGGCCTATCCCAATAGGTCTGCACGCACGGATGCGCCCGTGGACGCATCGCGGA
>JBAXRL010000459.1:0-3240 GCA_037131205.1 Actinomycetes bacterium
GGTCCCCGGCCAGATGGCTGGTCCGGTCCCCGGCCAGATGGCTGGTCCGGTCCCCCGGCGCCGGTCGCGGGTTGCTCTACCAGTGTCCGCTGCAGGCCGCGGCCGTCATCATCGCTTTCCTGAAGGACTCGGTCGTGGCACAGTAGTCGCCGTGAAGCTCTCTCCGCATGAAGCCGCAAGACGGCGCCGTCGCTCTGCCTGACCATGGAAACGCAGGAGCCACAGACGCAGAGCCCAGTCCCGCCCAAGCCGCTCGGCGAGATCGGCCGCGCCGGGGCGGGCGGCGCGGACCGAGACGGCGCCGGGGCCGATGGGCGAGTCGGCGGCCGCGCCGGGGCGCAACGCGGCGCGGGTTCCGGCGGCCGGGCCGGCGTGCAGCGTGAGGCCGGCGCGCACGCCGGGGCGCAACGCGGCGCGGGTGCCGGCGCGGGCGCGGGCGCGCGAGGCGGCGCGGACCGAGACGCCGGCCGGGCCGGCGCGCACGCCGGCGCGCGAGGCGGCGCGGTCCTCCGCGCCTTGCGCGCGCGGCCGTTCGGCATCCCTGCGGCGCCGACGGCGCCCACCCTCTGGCGCACCACCATCCAGTGGGTTCTCGCCGCGGTCATCGCCGTGGCGCTCGCGTGGCTCACCTACTCCCGCGAGGGCTGGATCCCGTTTCTCTCGGGCGCCGACCTGGGCATCCACGAGTTTGGCCACCTGCTCACGATGTGGGCGCCGCCGCTCCTCTGCTCGCTGGCCGGCTCGTTTCTGCAGGTCGCGGCGCCGCTCGGGCTGGCGGCCTACTTCTGGTGGCGCCGCGACTGGTTCGCGGTGATCGTCCTGTTCGCCTGGGCGGCCGAGTCGCTGAACAACGTGTCGGTGTACGTCGGCGACGCGCAGCGCATGGTGCTCTCGCTCTTCGGCGACGACGGCTCGGGCGCCGGCCACGACTGGCACAACATCTTCCGCGATCTGGGCTGGCTGGAAGCCACCGACCAGCTTGCCAACGTGGTGCGCACCGCGTCGATCATCCTCTTCGTGGTGGCGCTCGGACTCGCCGTGCTCGGCTTCGCGCGGGCGCGGCGGGCGTAGCCGCCCCGCGGGCCCGAGCGCGCAAGACCGAAGGGGCGGCGCAGGCGCCGCCCTCACGGCCCGCCGGCTCAGTCCGGCGGATCGAGGGCGAAGCCGCCGGCGAAGGCGCGCTCGCAGGCGGCCACAGCCTCGGCGTCGTAGCGCACGCCGGCGCCGGAGCGCACTTCGGCGAGGGCGGCCTCGAGGCCCAGCGAAGGCCGGTAGGGCCGGTGTGAGGCCATCGCCTCGACGACGTCGGCGACCGCGAGGATGCGCGCCTCGAGGAGGATCTCCTCGCCCTTCAGCCCGCGCGGATAGCCCGAGCCGTCGAGGCGCTCCTGGTGCTGCGCGACGATCTCGGCGACCGGCTGACTGAAATGGATGGCGCCGAGCAGCTCGCGGCCCGCCTCGGGGTGCTGCTTGATGAGGTCGTACTCCACCTCACTGAGCGCCCCGGGCTTGCTGAGGATCTCGGCGGGCACGCCGATCTTGCCGACGTCGTGCACCTCAGCGGCGAAGGCGAGGCCCTCGCGGGCTTCGTCGTCGAGCCCCATCTCCACGGCGATCGCCGCGGCCAGAGCGGTCACGCGCCGCTCGTGGGCGGCCGTGTAGGGGTCGCGCAGGCCGACGATCGCGCCCATCGTCTTCACCGTGTCGTGAAGCTGCTCGCGCAGCTCCTGGGCGCTCCGTGCCAGCGCTTCCTCCGCCTGCTTGCGCTCAGTCAGGTCGATGTCGATGCAGAACAATTCCTGCTCCCGCCCGGGTATCTGAACGATGGTGTGACTCGAGAAGACCGGGACGCGCGAACCATCCTTGCGCCGCAGCGTCAGTTCCGACGAGGGGATGGGTTGCCCGGTCTCGGCCATCCGCCGTATCGCCTGCTCGACATCCCCCCGCATCTCGGGCGGAATGATCAGGTCCACCAACCGCCGTCCCATCGCCTCCTGCGCACTGTATCCATACAGCCGCTCAGAGGCTTGATTCCAGTATCGCGTCGTGCCATCCGACCCATAGCCTTGAACGGATACGGATCGAGCATCCTGCAGCAAGCTCCGGAAGCGCTCCTCGCCGGCGCGCAGCGCCTCCGCGGCCAGCATGCGCTCGGTGATGTCGCGAACGATGAAGATCATGCCGGTGGGCTGTTCGTGCGCGTCCCGGACGAGCTCGGCGTTCGCCTCGATGGCGAAGGTGCTGCCGTCGGCGCGGAGCCCGCGGTACTCGCCCGGTCCCGGGAAGACCCCCTGGTGCATGAGCGCGACGCCGGCCTGGACGCGCTCCCGATCCTCGGGCACGATGAATTCGGTGAGCGCGCGGCCCAGCATCTGGTCCTCGCGCTCGTAGCCGAACATCGTCAAGGCCGCGGGAGAAACCATGCGGATGCGGCCCTCCAGATCGGTGATCGTGATGTCGTCGGGGGAGGCGCTCAGGAGGGAGCGATAGAGAGCTTCGCTCGCGCGCAGCGCCTCCTCCGCCTGCTTGCGCACGCTGATGTCGCTGAGCGTGAGGCGAAAGGCGGGGGCGCCCTCGCCGTCTTGCGCGGCGGTCGCCTCGAGCAGTGCCCACATGGGGGCTCCGCCGGGCCGCTGCAGCCGCAACTCGCAGGTCCGCGGCTCACCGGTCCGCTTGAGCAGCGTGCGAAGCCGGTAGTACGAGTCCCGGTCCGCCGCGAGGACGAAGGCGCTGAATGACCGCCCGACGAGCCGTCGCCGCTCCACGCCCAGCAGGCGCGCGGCCGTGAGGTTGGCGTCGCCGACGATGCCCTTGTCGCCGATCGTGAGGTAGCCCACCGGCGCCAGGTCGAAGAGCTCGAAGTACTTCTCGCGCTGCGCGTCCAGCTCGTGCTGGGCGCGGCGCAGCTCCTCGTTCTGCATCTCGAGCTCGATCTGGTGGACGCGCAGCTCGTGCACGGCGGCGGCGAGCTCCTCGGGCACGGGCGCGGATGGCGAGGCGGCGCCCGCGGCGGCGCTGAGCCCGGCGAGGCGCCCCCTGGCCTCTCGGCGCAGCTTGTCCGCGTCCGCGGCCGCGCCCGGACGCCGCAGGTCGTCGGCCGAAATCGGACGGCGCAGGTCGTCGGCGGCGTGCGGCGCGGCCTTCTTCTTGCGCGGCTGCCGTGGGCCGGCCATCAGGCGTCGCCCGCCACGGCGTCGCCGCCGCCGCGCTTGGCCGCGTAGAGCGCCTCGTCGGCGCGCC
>JBAXRL010000460.1:0-3235 GCA_037131205.1 Actinomycetes bacterium
CTTCCATCGCGAGCACAGATCGGCGGCACGATTGAAGCTCGCTTGAGAGCAGGGCAATACTGAGGTAATACTCATTCTCAAGAGGTCTATTGACGTATTGCGTCATTCGATGTACGTTCTCTGCGTATAAGCGAAGTTCTTGTACGGGGGTGTCATGCTCACGAAGGAAACCAATCTTGAGCTCGTGCGACAACTGCGAGACGGCCGCAAGTCATACCGAGAGATCGGCCGGGAGCTCTCTCTTTCCGAGAACACGGTGCGGGCACGCGTGAAGGCACTGCTCGAAGACGGCATGGAGATCACCGCGGTGGTCGACCCGGCGCAGCTGCCGCAGCACCAGGTCGCGTTCGTGGGCGTACGGCTTACGACCATGGCGTACATGGACAAGGCCCGCGAGTTCAGCAAGCTGCGCGGCGTCATCTCCGCCGGCGTCGTCACGGGCCGGTTTCATCTCATGCTGATCGTGATGTTCACGCCGGAATTCGGCCTGCTGGAGTTCTACCGCGATGAGGTCACCACGGTCGACGGGGTCGCCGACTGCGAGACCTTCGTGGTGTACGGCAGCGAGAACCTTCTCGTCCCCTACGTGCATTAATGGCCGAATCGCAACCACGGAGTCTTGATCGGAGGGTCTCATGATCCATTCATCGTTCGGCACCGCTGAGCTCACGACGGTGTCGGAAAGGCAGCATCTGGTGGACGTTCTCATGGACCCCAATCGGCATGCGGAGCGTGTCCTTGCCGGTGGCCGGGTCGTGAACGTCCTCACCGGCGAGGTCTACGAGGCCGACATCGCCATCGAGGGCGAGCGGATCCTCCTCGTGGGCGATTGCAGCGAGCTGGTCGGCCCTCGCACCCACGTCATCGACGTCTCGGGCAAGCACCTCACTCCGGGATTCATCGACTCACACATGCACTTCGAAAGCGCGATGCTCACGGTGACCGAGTTCACACGCCTGTCTCTGCCCACCGGGACGACTTGCCTCGTCTCCGACCCCCACGAGATCGGCAACGTCCTCGGTCCGCTCGGCATCAAGGCGATGTGCGACGAAGCGGCGCTCATGCCGCACCACGTGCACTCTCGGGTCCCGGCCCTCACGCCGGATTCTCCCGGCCTGGAGACCGCAGGCTACGCGATCACCTCCCGGGACGTCCCCGAGATGCTTGAGTATCCGACCGTCTCGGGCATCGGCGAGACGCAAGGCATTACGGCCGCCGGCCAGGTCTACCGCCACAACCCGGGCGTGTTCCGCGACACGATCGTCTCCACGGTCTACGCGCGAAGCGCGGGGAAGAAGGTGGACGGCAACGCGGCCGAGCTCTTTGGCAAGGATCTTGCCGCGCACGTCATCGCCGGCGGGACCGATATCTCCTGCCACGAGACCACCACCAAGGCGGAGGCCGTCGAGAAGCTGCGCCAGGGCGTGTACGTGCTGATGCGCGAGGGATCGACGCAGCGCAACATGCCCGAGTGCGTCAGGGCCGTCACCGAAGACGGACTGGACTCTCGCCGCGTGATCTTGGCGACCGACGACATGCTGGCCGAGGACATCGCCAAGACGGGTCACATGAACGACATCATCCGCCGCACGATCAGGCGCGGCGTCGAGCCGGTCACGGCGATCCAGATGGCGACCATCAACGCCGCCACGTGGCAGGGTCTCGACGACATCGGCGTGCTCGCCCCCGGCAAGCTCGCCGACATCGCCGTCATCGCGGGTTCGCTCGAGGACATGAACGTCAGCATGGTGTTCTTGGGAGGCGAGCTGGTCGCCAGCGACGGCGAGTTGCTCATCGACCTTCCTCCGTACGCCTACCCCGACACGGTGAAGCACTCGGTGCGGCGCTCGCCTGTGGAGCCCGACGACCTGATGGTCCACAGCCCCAGCGTCGACCCCGTGACCGTGCGCTGCATCGGCTTGATCCTCGACCAGAATCTCAGCGACGCCGTGGAGGCAGAGATGCAGGTGCTGGACGGCGCCGTCGTCCCACAACTCGAAAACGACCTCCTGCCCATCGCCGTCGTCGGGCGTCACGGCCAGCCCGACATCGGTGCCACGTTTGTGCGCGGCTTCAAGATGAAGCACGGCGCCATCGCCGAGACCGTGTCGCACGACACCCACAACATCATGGTGATGGGCACGAGTTATGCGGACATGGCCGTGGCGGTCAACCGGGTCATCGAACTGCAGGGCGGCCTCGTGCTCGTGAAGTCCGGCGCCGTCATCGGCGAGCTCCCGTTGCGCATCGGCGGGCTCATGACCGACAAGCTCACCGCCGACGAGCTCACCGAGCTGATGATCCACCTGCACGAGGTCGCCCGCGACGAGCTCGAGTGCCAGGCGCACGCCCCGTTCATGCATCTCGCCTTCCTGTCCCTGTCGACGAGCCCCGTCTGGAAGCTCACCGACAAGGGCGTCATCGACGCCGCCGACTACTGTGTGCTGCCGACCATCAAGCCACACGACCAGGAACCCGCGTGAGGGGGATGCCATATGCCGCACCCGGCGCCCGGCGCCGCCCATACAGAGTGAGCCCACTCGCACCCACGCCGCAGTACCCAGGAGGTGACCTGTGTCAGCACCGCTCCACGTGAAGCTCGACATCAACAAGTCCATACTCGAAGACCCGACCAACGGCCACAATCGTTGGCACCCCGACATCGAACCGGTCGCTTGGGTAGAGCCCGGCGAGACCGTCGTTTTCGACGTCCGCGACGGCTTCGATGTCCAGGTCTTCCCGGACAGCAGTCATGAGAGCGTGGCCTCCTTCGACTTCGACTCGAACCACCCCATGACGGGCCCCATCGGCGTCAAGGGCGCCGAGCCCGGCGACCTTCTCGTCGTCGACGTGATCAGCATCGACGCCGTGGATTTCGGGTCGACGTTGTTCATCGAGGGCTTCGGCGTCCTCGGCGACATCTTCATCGAGCCACATCTCGTGCGCTGGCACATGGCGGATGGCTGGGCGACGTCACCGGACCTCCCGGGCGTCAGAATCAAGGGCCATGCGTTTCTCGGCCTGATCGGCGTGGCTCCGTCGCGTGAGTTCATGGAGAAGGCGACCTGGCGCGAGCGCGGCGTCGTCGAGGCCGGCGGCGCCGCCCTCCTTCCCTCCGCGCACAGTGCCGCCCCAGCCACCGAGCCAATCGCCTCTGAAGGCCTGCGCACCATCCCGCCGCGCGAGAACGGCGGCAACATGGACTGCCTGCAGCTTGGCCCCGGCGCCCGGCTGT
>JBAXRL010000461.1:0-3234 GCA_037131205.1 Actinomycetes bacterium
GACCTGCCGCTTCACGCGCATTAGAGTCTCTCGGCCCGCCGTCATGCTCTGACACTGGCCTGCGCCTGCTGATCCCATGCCTACGGCTCTCATCGGCGCAGGCCGGGGAAGTGTGCGAAGTCGCGGTCGGCGCTGACGAGCTCCGCGCCGGCCTCGATGGCAGACGCCGCGAAGTAGGCATCGGAACCGAGATCCGCGTGAGCGCCGGCACGCGGGCGAGGCGCCTCCGGCTCAGCGCCCCCACAACTCGCACAGAAGTGCTTCACTGAATCTTCATAGTTTCGCGCAATACTCTCGGAGATATCTGCTTTATCAGGATTCGAGAGGCGGGATTCCGCACATGAGACCTCACAGGCTGGTGACACGATGAGTACCAACGGCATCACGAGACGTGACCTGCTCAAGATCGGCGCCGTGGGCGCCGTGGGCGGCGCCCTGACACTCTCGGGGTTCGCCAAGATGGCAGCCGACGCGGGGCAGGCCGAAGCGGCCGTGGCCGCGACCTCGGGTGGCGCGCCCTTCGTCGACCCCGTTGAGCTGGCGCTGACCACCGTGGCCGGCGGCGTGCGCGAGGGCAGCCTCACGGTCGCCGAGACCGACCTCCGGCTCGACGGCTCGGCGGCACGCCTGCTCGCCTACAACGGCTCCGTGCCCGGCCCGCTCGTGCGCGTGCGCAGCGGCGACGCGCTGCGCCTGCACGTGCGCAACGGGCTCGCCGGCGGCGGCGCCAACCCACTCGGAGAGCCGCGCGGGGTCACCAACCTCCATACGCACGGCTGGCACGTCTCGCCGGCTGATCCGGCCGACAACGTCATGCGGCGCCTTGAGCCCGGCGACTCCTGGACCTACAGCTACGACCTCGGTCGGCAGCCCGCCGGCGCCTTGGGCTGGTATCACCCGCACGTGCACGGCCTGGTCGCCGAGCAGCTCTGGGGCGGGCTGGCAGGGCCCCTCGTGGTCGAGGACCCCACGGACGCCCTGAGCGGCTACGAGACGCATGTGCTCGTGCTCAAGGACTTCACCATCGTCAACGGTCGCCCCGCGCCCTACTCCTCTCCCATGGACTACATGATGGGCAAGGTCGGCGCCACGGTGACGGTCAACGGCCAGGTGGCGCCCGAGCTCGCGGCGCGGCCCGGCTCAGTGCAGCGCTGGCGCCTGCTCAACGCCAGCACCGCGCGCTTCTACCGTGTCGCCCTCGACGACCACACGCTCGCGGTGATCGGCAGCGACGGCGGCCTGCTCGACAAGCCCTACGGCCTCACGGAGCTGCTGCTGGCCCCCGGCGAGCGCGCCGACCTGCTCGTCAAGGTCGCGGCCACGCCGGGCGCCTACCGTCTGCGCACCCTGCCCTACTCACGAGGCGGGATGATGGGCGGCGGCATGATGGGCGGCGGCGGGATGATGGGCGGCGGCATGATGGGCGGCGGAGGCATGATGGGCGGCGGCACGACGCCGCAGGCGACCCTGATGACGCTGCGCGTCTCGGGAAGCAAGGCAATCGAGACGCTGCCCGCGACGATCGATCCCACGGCCCAGCGCGCCCGTCCCGACCTCAGCGCCGCCGTGCGCCGACGTTTCGTCCTCGGCATGGGCATGGGCCGCGGCTACATCAACGGCCGCGACTTCGACGTCGATCCGCTGGTGGTCCGTTCGCAGCTGCCCGCCTCGGGCGACGCCTGGGAGGTCTGGACGATCGCCAACGCGACCGGCATGGATCACCCCTGGCACCAGCACACCAACCCTGCCCAGGTGCTCTCCGTCAGCGGCGGCGACGCCGGTTACGCCGCCCTGTACACGCAGGCCCCGGCCTGGAAGGACACGGTGATCGTGCCGCGCGGCGGGAGCGTCACCCAGCTCGTCAAGGTGAGCGACTGGCGCGGCATGGCCATGTTCCACTGTCACATCGTCGAGCACGAGGACATCGGCATGCTCGGCGTGTGGCAGATCGACTGATCGGCCCCTGGCGGGCCACGGAGAAGAGGTGACTCACGATGATGTGGGACGGTAACGGATCCTGGGGGCACGGCGCCTTCGGGGGAGCGGGAGGTTGGCTCATGGGTATCGGGATGATCGTGGTCCTGGTGGCTGTCGTACTGCTGGTCGTGTATTTGGTGCGCAGCACGACCAACCAGCAGGCGCAGACGCATCCGCCGGCGTACTACGCGGCGGCGCAGCCGGCGGCGGAGCAACGGGCGCTCGAGAGCGCGCGGGACATCGTGCAGCGGCGCTACGCCGCCGGCGAGATCGAGCGCGAGGAGTACCTGCAGAAGCTCAAGGACCTGTGAGCGGCTCCGCGCCACGCGGGGTGTAAGAAAGCGCCTCCTCGCGTGTTGAGAGTGGTGTAGGCATCACTCTCGAACCGAGGAGGCTCCATGAAGGCACTCAAGACGATCGTGGCCACGGCGGTGATCGTGTTCGCACTCACCACTGTGGCCATGGCCGGCGCGCGGCAGGTCGGCGACCGCGGCGACGCCGCGACGCCCGCCGCCGGCCCAGCCGCGCCCCAGACCCACCAAGGCGCCGGCGTGACCCTCACCGATGGCCAGTTCGCGCGGCTCCTGCGCGCCGTGAACGGCCAAGCCGTCGAGCTGCACGCCATGCAGGCCGACCGCGCGATGAGCCGTGATCGCGCGCGCGACCACAGCGCGCAGAAGGCGGGCGCGATCATGAACCACGCGCAGGCACAGCAGCGCGCACAGACTCGCGCCGGCTCCGGCGGCACGCACGATGGTGGCGGCACGCATCATGGCGGCGGCACGCATCATGGCGGCGGCACGCATCATGGCGGCGGCACCCACCACGGGTGACGGATGCGCCGGCGCAACGCATAGCGTACGCTGACAGGCCGACCGATGAGCAGTAGATGAAACCCACCCCGACCGATCTCGAGCTCGTCCGCGGTCTTCAGGCGCGGAGCGCCGCCGCGTTCTCACGCGTCTACGCAGACCACCACGCCGGCATCTACAACCTCTGCGCCAGGATCCTCGACGACCGTGAGGAGGCCCGGGACGTGACTCAGGACGTGTTCATCAAGGCGTTCAGCAGCCCACCCGCGGCCGTGCGCGGCGTCAAGCTGAGGGCCTGGCTCTACCGCGTGGCCACCAACGCCTGTTTCAACGTAGTGCGAGGCCGCCGCGCCGCCGGCGGCCTCGCCGAGGCAGAGGACGTGCCGGCCACACACGACGGCTACGAGCAGTCGCAGTCGGCGGCCCTCATCGAACAGTCGTTGGG
>JBAXRL010000462.1:0-3231 GCA_037131205.1 Actinomycetes bacterium
GGGGCGACAGCGACGCGTGCGTCAAGGTGTTCGCCTGGGTGATCATCGGCGCCGAGCTCACCCCGGACCTCATGAAGTACCTGCTGCAGAAGAACGATGAGACGCTCTTCGGCGGCTTCGGCATCGACTCCGAGGGGGACATCTTCTTCAAGCACGCGATCCTCGCGACCGATCTCGACAAGAGCGAGCTGCGGGCGACGATCGGCGCCGTTCGCTTCACCGCGGACGAGCACGACGACGAGATCCAGAAGCGCTGGGGCGGGCAGCGGCTGGCGGATCGCTGAGCCCACCGCGACGCTCGCCCTCGAGGGGCGCGGGGGTCCGCCTGCGGCTCCCCGCGCCCGCGCCCGCGCCCGCCGCCCGCGCCCGCCGCCCGCTGTGCTTCTCAGTGCCGGCCGGCCGCGAAGCGCCGCAGAGCCGTGTCCACGCCGCGCGCGTCCATCCCGTTCCTCACGCTGGACGAGTACATGATGCGGATTGCGGCGGCGTCGGCCTGGCTCCAGTTGGTGACGGTGCTGGCGTAGTAGAGCACGCTGCGGCGCCGGTAGCTCTTCGCGCGAAAGTGCCCCTGGAAACCGAGGGCGTGCGTGAGCTCGTGGATCACCGTGGACTTGCGTTCCCCAGACGTCTTCTCGACACTGGCGTCGACCTTGATGACGGCGCTGATCAGTCCGGGGGGTCCGGTGTAGTAGCGGGTCGCGCAGTTGCCCACGGTGTTGTCGTCGCGGATGGTGCGCCGGTAGGCGTCGTGGGAGAGATACTCGATGGTGATCTCCGCCGGCCCGTCCACCACCACGAAGCGGGTCGCCTGCTGGATGCGGTTGAGGCGGCGCGCCAGGGTCACCACGTAGCTGCTCATGCCGGCTCCGCCACTGTTCAGGATGTCGATCCGCACGCGCCGCTTGTCCCACCTGGTGAGCGTGCCCGCGTACGCATTCGCGCCCTTGCCTTCGTCGAACACCATACGCGCGAAGTAGCGCCGGAACCAGGTCTTGCCGGCGACGTTGCGCGTGTAGTCGGGGAGGGACGAGACCGCCACCGCCTCCGTGGGGCGGCGGTCGTTCGGCCGGTCGGCGTCGCCCAGGCGGACGATCAGCGAGTGCCAGGCCACGCCGCAGCCGTACACGGTGACGCCCGCGACCGCGATCAGCAGGAAGATGGAGAGGATGTAGCGCAGGACGCGCATGGGTTCAGGGCGTCGGGGCGGAAGTCTGATGCCTGCTCATGAGAGGACTATAGCGGCAGGGGATGCTTGCGTCGTCGTGAGGCGGGGAGCCGGAAGGGCTTCCCGCCCTGCGTCCCGTGTTGCGGTCCGTGCTACGCTCGCAGCGCGCAGGCCGCCGACCTGAAAGGACGCGCTGATGGACTCACGATTCCGCGAGGTCTTCCCCCGGGGGCACGTCGTGCTGCCGGTGATCCACGTCTCCTCCGAGGAGCAGGCCCAGCGCAACGCCGGGATCGCCTGCGGCGCCGGCGCGAATGGCGCCTTCCTCATCAACCACTCCATGGGCTCGGCGGAGCTGCTCGCCATCCACGCGCGCGTCGCGGCAGCCTTCCCGGGCTGGTGGCTCGGCGTCAACTGCCTGGACCTGGACCCGGCGCAGGCCGTGCGTCGGGCGTCCGCCGAGGTCGCCGGCATCTGGAGCGACAACGCGATGATCCGCGAGTCGGAGGAGCGGCAGCCCGAGGCGGACGAGGTCCTCGTCGCGATCCACGAGACGGGCTGGCCGGGCCTCTACTTCGGCGGCGTCGCCTTCAAGTACCAGCGCCCGGTGGACGACCTCGGCGCGGCGGCGCGCATTGCCGGCCAGTACATGGACGTCGTGACGACGAGCGGCGCCGGCACCGGTCAGGCCGCCCACCTCGAGAAGATCGGCGCCATGAAGGCGGCACTCGGCGACCTGCCGCTGGCCATCGCCAGCGGCATCACCCCCGAGAACGTGCGCGACTACCTGCCCATCTCCGACTGCTACCTGGTGGCCACGGGGATCGGCGATTCGTTTGAGGAGCTCAATCCGGCCAGGGTCGGCGCGCTGGTCGACGCGGTGCGGGAGTGGGACGAAGTCGAGGGGCGGAGGTAGCACTCGCTCTCAGTTGAGCACCGCCGGGCCGCGCCTCCGCCTCGGCGCCTCCACCTCGGCGCGGCCGACCGCGTGCCGCGGCCGCCCGCGTCCGCCGCGGGTCTGCGCGGCGGTCAGGCCGCCACCAGGCGTTCGAGCTCCGAGACGAGCCGGTCGAGCTCGTCCAGCAGCGGCCCTTGTGCCCCGCCCTGCCGAAACGCGACGACGAGCGAGCGAAGGTACCAGAGCTGGTCGGCCTTCCCCGCATTGAAACGGCCCCACATGTCGTCCCCCTCGCGACGGTAGTCGGCCAGGAGCTCCCGCGTGTTGTGGACCTTGTCCGCCAGAGACACGCGCAGGGCCCCGGACGCGCCACTGCTCACGTGCAGCAGGTACGCCTCTTTCCGCTGCCGCCATGGAGGCTTGGGACCCCCCGTGTAGTCGGGAGGCGTATCCGAGCACGCCACCACGAGAGACAGCACGCGGTCGCCGAAGCGCTGCCTGATGTCCTCCGGGCTGGTCTTGTCTGGCTGATCCTCAAGAGAGTCGTGAAGAAGCGCCGCGATCGCTTCGTCCTCGTCTCCGCCGTCCTCAAGAACCAGGGCGGCGACGCTGAGCAGGTGCGCGACGTAGGGCGTCGGCTTCCCCTTGCGAGTCTGGGTGCGGTGGATGCTCGCGCAATAGACCAGCGCCTCCGTGAAGCGATCGGTCAACGTGGCCATGCCTGGATCCCGTTGTCAGGCGACGCAGAGCGGCTTGATCCGCCGCACCTGGTCATCGATCGCGACCTGTGCGTCCCACAGGTCGACCGAGCGCTGCAGGTTCAGCCAGAGCTCCGGCGAGTTGCCGAATAGCTTGGCGAGCCGGAGCGCCATCTCGGAGCTCACGGCGCGACGCTCGCGAACCAGCTCGTTCACGGACTGACGCGAGACGCCCAGTGCGGAGGCAAGCCCGCTCACGCTCAAGTCGTAGTCGGGCATGAAGTCCTCGCGCAGGATCTCGCCGGGGTGGATGGGGCGGCGCTGCAGCTGCCTGTCGTTGGGAATGCTCATCTGTGGTCACCTCGTCTCTAGTGGTAGTCGCAGATCTCGACGTTGTAGGCGTCACCGTCCTCGAAGCGGAAGCAGATCCGCCACTGGTCGTTGACGGAGACCGAGTGTTGGCCGGCTCG
>JBAXRL010000463.1:0-3229 GCA_037131205.1 Actinomycetes bacterium
GCATCGGGAAGCCCTCGCCCTTGCGCGCCTCCTTGGCGGCCTCCTTGACCCACTCAGCGTCGATGGTGCCGTACTCGGGGCCGATGGAGATCGCGGCGCGGAGGGCGTTGCCGCCGGCGTCGGTGTACTCGCCGATGGCCTGGACGTAGGTGCACGTCGCTGTCTGCCCCCGAGCCACCTTGACTCGCCGTGCTCCCGGCGGGGTATACTGCCTGTGCGGGCGTCGACAGGGTCGATGGTCCGCATTTCTATGCCCTCCCCCCGAGTCTCAGGACGCTGAAGTATCGTGGCGCTGTCTGGATCGCGCCGGCTGCCAGGGTTGTCCAGCCCAGATGATGCCTGACGTGCCTCGCCACCGCCTGCTTGCACGGATCCGTACCCTTGCCGGGCACCTTTCGGCACAGCAGGTCGTACATGACCGCCCCCAACAGGACGTCCACCATCTGGATGAGCAGCGAAGCATGCGACTCCAGCATGCAGACGTTGTAGACCTGTCCCGGCATGCGGGGATCCCCGGTCAGCTCGAGCATCTCGCGCTCGTAGTACGCGGGACTTGCCTTCGGCTTGCCCAGGTAGTCAGCCAGCACGCAAACGCTCTCACCAGGGTCTGTGTTGCGCCGCACAAGATCCCTCGAGTAGCCGATGTAGGCGTCCCACACCGTGGGGAAGGAGCGCCCCCCGTCGAAGCGCGGGCTGTGCTTGTCCAGGGTCAACGCGCAGAAGTGACTGGTCGGCATGGAGAAGTACGAGTCGATGAGACGCAGGTAGAAGGGCAGGCCCGCATTCTTGACGGTGTTGAACTTGAACTCGAATCCGCATGAGGCAGGACCCGGCAGCGCCCCGCGCACCCTCTGATACTCGGTGTGAACCGCCTCGGTGAGCGGAGCCGTGTCTTGCAGCTTGAGCAGGCCCAGGCCAAAGAAGCGTTGCGCGCCGGTACCCAAGACGCCGGACTCGTCGATGAAGACGAAGGAGCCGACAGGCTTCAATGGACGCTCGCTTCCTCATCCTGCTGACAGGGCATGAAGGACAGCGTAGCGGCTCGCCGGGGGAGTGGCGAGGCTCACAAAGGGCGGGTCCCGTTGACGTTGGGGCCGTTCGCGGGGTCACGATGCCGGGGCTGACCCACGCAACGAGGTGCGCCGGCAGCGATTGCGAATGGCCCAGCAGCGGCCGCGGTTCGCCTCGCTCGGCCAGCTACCAGCTCGCGCGCCTGCTCGTAGCCGGTCACGCGCACGCCCACCTGATCGAGGAAGCGCGTGAGGTGCATGTCGACGGCCGACCTGCCCTGCTCGTCGCAATGAATCCTGAAGCAGTCGATGGTATTCGGGTCCATCGAGGGCGGGTCGAACGGGCGACTGACGGTGGAGTAGAGGCTCGCCCGGGCGTCCTCGTCGATCCCGGCCTTGAGGGCGCGCTGCAGCTTCTTGTAGGGCTCGTCGGCGCCGGTGAAGGAGGCGTGGCGCACGAAGAAGCTCTCCTCGTTGTAGCCGCTGTCGATGAACCAGCAGGCGATATCGTCCGTGGAGGAGCTGCGGATCTCGCCGCTCGTTGGGTCGTAGACGTCGAGGCCGCGGAGCTCCACCTGCAGCTTGCCGTCGGGGAGCTCACCAGCCTGGACCGTCACGCTGAGACCGGCGTCAGCGTGTAGACCTTGGCGAGCCTCGACGCCGACTTCACGTCTCCGCGTCGAAGGGCTTCGCGGACATCGTCGAGCTTGTAGGCGTCGTCCAGGGAAAGGTAGGGCGACCAGCCTTCGTCTGTGTACATGAGCTCAACGTCCACCTCGGCTACGTACTCGCCTTCGTGAACCAGCTTGGCGTAGTGCTTGGCGTTCATGTCTTCCTCCGTAGAAGGTCTGCCTCCCAGCGCTTCTGGTCAGGCCTGTATGCGGTGACGACCACGGCTGGAGATGAGGCATACCCTTGGGGACTCCCCACAGAACCTGAATGAGCAGGCCTTGGCCGCCCTCGGATCAGCCGTCAGGCCTGCCGGCCGGTCAGCGTGAGCTTCGCATCGAGCGCCCGCGCGAGCACGGCGAGCGTGCGAGCCGTGGGGTTCGCGACGCCCTGCTCGATGCGGCTGACGACGCTCTGGTGCAGGCCCGATGCGGCGGCCACCTGTTGCTGGGTGAGGTGCAGCTCGCGGCGGCGGTCGATGATCTGCACGACCAGGTCGTAGCGGTCGCGGAGCTCGTCGCAGTGGGCCCGGCCGGCGGGGCCTTCAGCCTCGGCTTCTTCCTCTATCTGGCAGAGCAGATCGTCGAAATCGGTCATGTGCAGCCTCTTGGGGTACGTTCGGAGTATGACATAGAAGTCATCGTTACTCCAGCCTCGGGGAATCACGATCAGCGCCTTGCTGCCGCCTCAGATGCTCGCTCAGGCGTCGGCGCGCCACCTTGATCTCGTGATCCTGTCGCCGCCGACCGGCATCCTTGCCCTTGTCGTAGCCGCCGAGCAACAGGATGACCCGGTCGCCGGCGGCGTGGCAGAACACCCTGAAGAGCGCCGACTCGCCGTCCGCGTGCGCCCTGAGGCGGAGACGGAGCTCGAACAACCCGCCTCCGAGCTGCCGCCCGAACTCGGTGTCACAGACGCCGACACCGTACCGCTGAAGCAGCCGGTAGACTGCGTACCCGAGGGCGCGACGTTGTCGCACCGATAGGTCCTCTTTGATCCAGCGAAGGACCGGCTTGTCGCCGTGAGGAGTCTCGTAGAACTCGATAACGTAGGGTCGCCGGCCGCACATGGGCGGAGACTACCCAGAGCACGCGGCGGCGACCAGATGACAACGACCCGCTGGCGGTGACGTTGCCGGTCCTCCTTGGTAGACGTTGGACGGCGGCGGCTCTGGGCGCCCACGCCGGCGCCGTGCGCACCACCTGGAGATCACGCGGCTGCCGCGGCGACGAGACCCGCCAAGAGCGGAGCCGCCGCGTCACCGCAGACCGAGGTGCGGCGGGTCAATGCCCGTGACCACGACCTCACCCTCAGGGCCTATCTCGATCTCGGCCGCGGGCACGGCGTCGAGATCAGCCTGCGTGTAGCGGTCCGTGAGGCAGTGCGTCGTCTTGTTCTCGGAGCCCCGCAGGCCGCGGGCGAGGCGGCGGGCGGCGTCGTAACGACCCGCAACGAGGACGTCGACGAAGGGCAAGACGTCGGCCATCTCGGCGGTGGCCGTCACCTCCTCCCAGGTGAAGCCGGTGAAGAGGATGACCGACAGTGGGGTC
>JBAXRL010000464.1:0-3223 GCA_037131205.1 Actinomycetes bacterium
GTGGTCGCCGGACGGCGCGACGCTGGCCTTCGTCTCGGCGCGCGAGCCCGACTGGGACATCGAGCCGGTCAGCGACGTGTACCTCGTCGCCGCCGCGGGCGGCGCGCCCCTGCGGCTCACCCACGGCGGCGGCGGCATCGACGGGGTCTCGTGGTCCCCGGACGGCGCCCGGCTGGCCGCGCAGCGCTACCCCGGGGTGTTCGACGACCCGAAGCACACGCAGATCGCGATCGTCGATGCGCAGACGGGCGGCATCGAGCTGCTCACGGCCGCCCTCGACCGCAACTGCGGCACGTATCCCCAGCTGCGCGAGCCGGTCTGGGATGGGGACGACATCGTGTTCGCCCTGGAGGACCACGGCAACACCCACCTCTACCGCGTGGCCGCCGACGGCTGCGGCGCGCCCGCGCTCGTCGTCGGCGGCGAGCGCGCCGTGACCGGCTTCGACGTCGCCGCTGGGCGGCTCGTGTACTCGGCCGACGAGCCTACGCGGCTCAGCGAGCTCTTCGCCGCCGCGCCCTTCCCGGCGAGGGCCGTCGAGCGGCGTCTCACGCGCGTCGGCGACGCGTTCGCCGCCGGCCGCCATCTCGCCGCCGCCGAGCGTTTCACGGCCACGTCGGCCGACGGCTCCGCGGTTGACGCCTGGGTCATGAAGCCGGTGGGCTGCGAGCCCGGCCACAAGTATCCGACGCTCCTGAACATCCACGGCGGGCCGTTCGGACAGTACGGCAACACCTTTTTCGATGAGCTCCAGGTGTACTGCGGCGCAGGCTACGCCGTCGTGTTCTCGAACCCGCGCGGCTCGTCCGGCTCCGGCGAAGCGTGGGCGCGGGCGATCCGCGGCCCCGGCGCGGCCGGCCCCGGCTGGGGCTCCGTGGACTACGAGGACTGCATGGCGGTCACCGAGGAGGCCGTGCGCCGTTACGACTTCATCGACGGCGCGCGCCTGGGCGTCATCGGCGGTTCCTACGGCGGCTACATGACGTCCTGGATCGTCAGCCACAACGACAGGTTCAAGGCCGCCGTGTCGGAGCGCGCCGTGAACCAGTTGGTCTCGGAGTGGGGTTCGAGCGATTTCGGCTGGGATTTCAAGGGGTACCTCGGCGCGTTCGTCTTCGAGGACGTGGCCCCCTACCTCAGCATCTCGCCGGCCACTTACGCGGAGCGCATCCACACGCCGCTCCTGATCCTGCACTCGGAGAACGATCTGCGCTGCGCCGTCGAACAGGCGGAGCATCTGTTCGTCACGCTCCGCCTGCTCAAGCGGCCGGTCGAGCTCGTGCGTTTCCCCGCGGAGTCTCACGAGCTCACGCGCTCGGGTAGCCCGGCCCACCGGGTGCAGCGCTTTCACATCGTGCTGGAGTGGTTCGACCGGTACCTCAAAGGCTGACGCGGGCGCGGGTCGTCGCGCCCGCCGGGTGACGCGCCGGGACCGGGTGCTCTAGACTCACCCTGGGAAGGCAGCCCGCGACGAGGCAAACGCGTCCCGCTGCAAGGAGCTTGCATGAGCGGCTTTGTCTACGTGCTCTACCTCGCCATCACGGTCTACGCCTGGCTGATCGTCGCCCAGGCGGTGATGTCCTGGCTGCAGTTCAGGCCGGGCAGCACCGCGTACCGCGTCTACACCGTGCTTGGCCAGGTGACGGAGCCGTACCTGGGCCTCTTCCGACGCGTGATCCCGGTGGCGCGTATCGGTGGGACGGGTATCGACTTCAGCTCCGTCGTCGGCCTGATCGTCCTGTTCATCGTGCTGCAATTGCTCGTGCGCCTGTAGGGTCCGCGGGAGTGGGCCACGCAGGGCGCATGAGAGGCTTGCGCAGCGCCATCCTGAGCGTGGCCGTGACGCTCGCCGCCGCGGCCTGCGCATGGTCGGGCTCCACGGCGGCGGCTCTGCCGCAGGCCGCCGCGCCGCCGTCCGCCGCGCCGCCGCCGACCGCCGCCGCCCTCGCCGCGCCGGCCAAGGCCGCCGCCCTCGCCGCGCCGGCCAAGGCCGCCGCCGCACCCACGACATCCCGCTGGATCGCCGTCTCGGTGGCCACCCTCTGGGTCAAGCCGGGCCTCGCGCGCCCCATCGATGCGCCCGCCGTGGCCGCCGCCGCCGACCCCCGCGCCTGGGTCGCCGCCATGACCGTCGCGCAGAAGCGCTGGCTGGTCGGGAGGCTCGAGACGCAGGCGCTCTACGGCGCCCGGGTGACCCTGCTCGCCACCTCCGGCGCCTGGTCAAAGGTCGCCGTACCCGGCCAGCCCACGCCAAGGGACGCGCGCGGCTACCCGGGCTGGCTGCCGACCAAGCAGCTCACCAAGGTGAGCCCGCAGGCGGGGCAGCGCCTTGCGGTCATCCGCAGGCCGACCGCCTGGGCATGGGAGACGCAGGCCTTGACCGGCCGCGTGCTCGAGCTCTCGTACGGCACGCGCCTCCCCGCGCTGGCCTGGACGCGCACGTCCGTGGAGATCGCCATGCTCGATGGCCGCAGCCTGTACCTGAAGCGCACCGCGGTGGCGCTGCGCAGCCGCGGCGCGCCCTGGCCGCCGCCCACCGGCGCGCAGCTCGTCGCCGAGGCGCGCCGCTTCCTCGGCATGCAGTACCTGTGGGCCGGCACGTCGGGGTTCGGCTTCGACTGCTCCGGCTTCACGTGCCTCGTCTACCAGGCGCTCGGCGTCACCATCCCGCGCGACGGCGCGCCGCAATTCGAGGAGGGCGTCGAGGTCGCGCGCACGTCGCTGCGCGCCGGCGACCTCGTGTTTTTCCGCGGCGCCTCCGGTCAGATCCACCACGTGGGCATGTACGTGGGGGGCGGGCGCATGATCCACTCCCCGGCCACCGGGCTCCCGGTCGGCATCGTCTCGTTGTCTCAGGAGCCCTACTCGCGGGAGCTCGCCGGCGGCCGCCGCTACGTGCCCTGAGCGGCGCGGAGCGCCCGTGGGCAGCTCCGGGGCGCCGCGACCCAGCGCTCCCGTGCAGGGCCGGCGGCGTCCGCGGCACCCGCGGCGCCCGCGCGGAAGCTCGTGCCAGCCGCCGTTTCTGCTGATAGGGGAACAGCGTTCCCGCACCCATTCTCACCGGCCGCGGGTCGCGAAAGCCGCGCGCGAAACCGATGTGGATACAGCCCATCTTCACCGGCCGCGGGTCGCTTGCCCGCGCGTCGTCCAGCGCTTCCACCGGCGCGGCTTCCGTCAGCCGCGGCCCGGTCTTCCGTCAGCCGCGGCCCGGTCTTCCGTCAGC
>JBAXRL010000465.1:0-3218 GCA_037131205.1 Actinomycetes bacterium
CGGACGGTGATCCCCAGCACCGCGGGATCGATGATGGCGCGGTAGCCGCGGATGGCGCCGCTGCGCTCGAGGCGCCGCACGCGACCGAGCATCGCCGAAGGCGACAGGTCGAGCGAGCGCGCCAGCGCCAGATTGGACATGCGTCCATCGGCCTGCAGGGCCAGGAGCACGTCACGATCGAGGGAGTCCATGGCTGCCTTCCATCGAGGATGTCCGACCGCCGCAGTATTCAGCGAAATGTTCGCTGAGTCAAGACGAATAGAGAACATTCTGCCGTCAGAGCAGTGTTATCCACACCAGAATGTCCAAAGAGCCTGCCGACGTGCGCAGGACCACGCGCTCAGCCCCAGACGGGCTCGCAGCGATCGCAGAGCCCCAGGGCGTTCCAGGCGTTGTAGGCAAGCCCGACCGCGGCGTGCTGCTTGTAGGGCAACGAGTAGCGGCCGGGGATGGCGCGCCGCACGGCGTCCGTGCAGCCTGCGGCGAACAGACGGGCCGACTCATTGTTCGCCGGTCGGCCCTCCAGGAGCTCCTCCAGGCGAGGGTCGCGGAAAGCGGCTTCGCCGACCGCCCCGAGCGCGACCCTGGCCCCCGACAGCGTCATGGCGTCGGCGTCGTAGTCGACGACGAGCGCCATGCTCAGGCGCGCGACCGTGACCGTCGAGCGCGAGCCGATCTTGGCGAACGTCGTGCGCTGGTCGGCGCCGAGCGCCGCGAAGCTGACCTCGGCGATGGCCTCGTCGGGAGCCAGGCTGGTGCGGCCTGACCCGACGGTGATCTGCGTCAGCGGCCGCGTCGTCGTCCGGCCGCCACCGTCGATCGTGCGCACCTCGGCGCCGAGGGCGACAAGCGCCGTGACGGTGTCGGCACACGGCGACGCGTTGGCGATGTTACCGCCCACCGTGGCGACGTTGCGGATCTGCGCCGAGCCCACCTGGGCGGCGGCCTCGGCCAGGCAGCGCGCGTGGCGCCGCACCAGGGGATCGGCCTGCAGCTCGGCGAAGGTGGTCAACGCGCCGACGCGCAGCATGCCGTCCTCGAGGCGTACGTAGTCCAGCTCGCGCACGCCGGACAGGTCGATGAGCAGGTCCGGCTCCCAGTGGCTCTGGTGCATGCTCCTGATCAGGTCCGTGCCGCCGGCCAGCAGCCGGCTGCTCGGGGTGGCGCGTTGCAGGGCGGCCGTCAGCTCCTGGATGCCGCCCGGCGTGAGCAGTTCGGCGCCCACCATCAGACCGCCCCCCCTTCGCGGTCCGGCTCCGGCGGCGGCGTCGCGGGCTCCGCCGGCGGCTCGCTCGCCGCCCGCACTGCGGCCACGATGGTCGTGTAGCCGGTGCAGCGGCACAGGTTTCCGGCCAGGGCCAAACGGATGGCCTCCTCGGTCGGGTGCGGGTCGGCCATCAGCAGCGCCTTGGCCGACATCAGCATGCCCGGCGTGCAGTAGCCGCACTGCACGGCGCCGTGCTCGATGAACATGCGCTGCAACAGGTCGAGCCCGTCGTCGCCGGCAAGACCCTCGACGGTGAGCACCTTCTTGCCCCGCGCCTGCGCGGCGAGGACCAGGCAGGAATTCACGGCTTTGTCGTCCACGATGACCGTACAGGCGCCGCACTCGCCCTCTGAGCAGCCTTCCTTGACGCCCGTCAGCCCGAGCTGCAGGCGCAGCACGTCGATGAGGCGCGCCGTAGGCCGCACATCGAGCTCGTGCTCCATGCCGTTGACGTTGAGCGACAGTCTCATCGGCCCTCCTCCTCTTGCGGATGGAGGGCGGCGAGGATCTTCTCGGGCGTGGCCGGCAGATCCGAGAGCGACGTGCCCAAAGCGTGGTTGACGGCGTTGATCACGGCCGCCGCGGTCGGCACCATGGCGATCTCGCCGACGCTCTTGGCCCCGAAGGGTCCGTCGTCGCCGGCGTGCTCGACGAGCAGCACCTGGATGTCGGGCATGTCGGGGGCGTTGACGAGGTGATAGTTCTTGAACCCATCGACGCCGCTGCGTCCCGCCGCGTCGACGTCCATATGCTCGTACAAGGCGTAGCCGATGCCCATCTGCACGGCGCCCTGGAACTGCGCGTGCACCATGCCCCTGTTGATCGCCTGGCCGACGTCGCCCACGGCGAGAAAGTCGGTCACGGCGACCAGGCCGGTGGCGCAGTCGACCTCGACCTCGGCGAACTGCACGGAGTAGGACGCCGGGTTGGAGGTCGCGTAGTACGTGACCGACGCCGTGATGGCCGGCGAGTGCCGCATATGGCTCAGCCGGGCGATGTCCTTGAAGGCCACGCCGCGCTGCCCATCATCCTGGACGTGGACCTCGCCACCCTCCACCGTGAGCCTCTCCCTGGGCTCGTGAAGCAGGTCGGCGGCGGCCGTGACGATCTCCTCTTTGAGCTTCTCGGCGGTGGCCTTGGCGCAGGCGCCGACCACGTAGGTCACCCGGCTCCCGAAGGTGCCGTAGTCGAACGGCGTGCTGGAGGTGTCGGCCTCGCCGGCGGCCACCAGGTCGGGGCTGACGCCGAGCACCTCGGCGATGATGACCTTCATCACGGTGACGATGCCGCAGCCGACTTCGTGAAGGCTCGCGCCGAGCTCGAAGGTGCCGTCCTCGTTCATCTTCAGCGTCATGTTGCTGGCCTCGGCGAACTTGCCGAACATGCCGTTCTTGTGGGCGCCGCAGGCCACGCCCACGCCGCGGCGGTACCGCCCGCGTCCGGGGTCGCGCCCACGCCTCGCGCTCCAGTCGAACGCGGCCGCCCCGCGTTCCAGACACTCGCGCACGCGGCCGTCACCGATCGACATCGCCGTGACCGGGTCCACCTCGAAGGGGTGCATGAGATTGCGCAGCCGCAGGTCGACCGGGTCCATGCCCAGCTCGCCGGCCACGCGGTCCATGTGGATCTCCAGGGCGCTGATGATCTCCGGCGCGCCCCAGCCGCGCATGGCCCCTGCCACCGGCGTGTTGGTGTACACCGCCTGCGCCCGGTGGAGGTAGTGAGGCAGCCGGTACAGCTTGGTGATCTTCCTGCACATGTGCACGGCGTAGTCGGAGGTGCTCGATGCGTACGCCCCGGCATCGAGCACGGTGGCGACCTCCATGTCCTCCAGCCGGCCTTGCGGGCCGCAGGTCGTGCGGATGGTGGACGCGGTCGCCGGCCGGCACATCGTGGCGATCATGCACTCCTCACGGTCGAGCAGGAGCTTGACCGGGCGCCGCGTCTTCTG